>CAZAVX010000020.1:29005-31887 GCA_964488835.1 uncultured Iamiaceae bacterium
GCTTCTACGTGTGAGCGATCGGCCGGCTCGGGTCAGCGGCTGAACACCAGGTGGGTGACCCCGCTCGGGGTCGACACCACCTCCACGTCGTACTGCTGCTCGAGGCCCTCGAGCCCGTCCCAGATGCGCACGCCCCGGCCGAGCACGATCGGCACCTGCACGAGGTGGAGGTGATCGACGAGCCCGGCGGCGAGGAAGTCGCGGAGCATCGTGGGCCCGCCGCCGATGCGCACGTCGAGACCGTCGGCCGCCTCCCGCGCGAGGGCGAGGGCCTCGGTCGGCGGGAGGTCGACGAAATGGAAGGTCGTGCCGCCGGCCATCTCGAGCGGGGGGCGCGGCCGGTGGGTCAGCACGAACACCGGGGTGTGGAACGGCGGGTCCTCGCCCCACCACCCCCGCCAGTCGGGGTCGTCGTGCCAACCCGGGGGACCGAACTTCCGGGACCCCATGATCTCCGCGCCGATGCCCGGGCCGTGGCGCTCGGCCATCGCGTGGTCGAGCCCCTCCGAGCCTCCGGTGCCGCCGAGCACGACCTCACGGCCGAACCTGGTCGCCACCATCCACTCGGTGAGGCGCTGGCCGGCGTGGCCGAACGGCGCGTCGGGGCTCAGGCCCTCGCCGGTACCGAACCCGTCGAGCGAGATCGAGAAGTTGTGGACCCGGGCACGTGACATCGATGGCTCCTCGTCGGTGAGATCGGTCGATCGGGGGATCGACCGGTCGGCCGCCCCGAACTCATCGCGGCGCCCGTGTGCGATCAGCCCTTGCGGAACCGTTCGGCGTAGGCCCGGGCCGCCGCCTTGTACTCGTCCTCGGTGAACGACCAGTGCTGGTGGTCGGCGTCGCCCCAGGCGGCGACCATCCCGGGATGGGTGCGCCCGATGGCGCCCATCATCTCCCTGGTCATGGCGAGCGGGCCTGCCGGGATGGCGAGCAGCTCGTCGATGCAGGCCTCGACCGCCGCGCCGAGCTCGCCGCGAGGCACCATCCGCTGGGCGAACCCGGTGCGGAGCAGCTCGTCGGCGTCGACCGGACGGCACGTCATGATCCAGTCGCGGGCAACCGGCAGTCCGACCTCGCGGACGAGCCGGGGCACGCCGGCCCACGTGAGCGGGATACCGATGGCCAGCTCGGGGATGCGCAACACCGTGTCGTCGGCGGCGATGCGGATGTCGCACGCCGAGGCGAGCAGCGCTGCCCCACCCACGACGTGGCCGTGGATGCCGGCGACGCTGACCTGGGGGATGCGATCGAGCTGGTCGAGCACCCGCTGCCAGGTGCCGGTGCGGTGGCGCCGCGTCGCCCAGTCGCCCTCGATCGGCGGGTAGCCGGTCTTGCGGAAGTCGGCGCCCGCGGAGAAGGCCCGGCCGGCGCCGGTGAGCACCAGGACCGAGATGTCGGGGCGGTCCTCGAGCCGGTGGAGGAGGTCGGCGAGGCCCCGGCGGAGGGCATCGTCGAGCACGTTGAGCCGCTCGGGCCGGTCGAGGGTGACCCGCACGACGCGGCCCTGCTCCTCGACGGAGAGCCCGGTGTCGTCGTCGCTCATGGGCCGAGTCTTGCACCTGTCTCGACAGCGGGGGTGGGGTCGGGTTGGATGGGTGGCGGGAGGGACGATGTCCGAATCAGCACCACGTCTGGGGCCTACCGCCACCGTCGACGACGTCGTGGCGGTGATGGACGAGCACGGCTACGCCGTCGTCGAGCGGTTCCTCGACGCCGAGCACGTCGCCGCCATCGTCGCCGACCTCGAGCCGGTGCTCGCCCGTACGCCCACGGGGCGCAACGACTTCGAGGGGTTCGACACGAAGCGCATCTACGCCCTCTTCGCGAAGACCCGCGCCTTCGACGACCTCGCGATCCACCCCCTCGTCCTCGGCGTGCTCGATCGGGTGCTCGGCCACTACCAGCTCAGCGCCCCCACCGGCATCCAGATCGGCCCCGGCAATCCCGAACAGCCGCTCCACCGGGACGACCAGATCTACCCGGTGCCCGACCCGCACCCCGAGCTGGTGGTGAACACGATGTGGGCGCTCTGCGACTTCACCGAGGAGAACGGCGCCACCCGGCTCGTGCCGCGGAGCCACGGGGGCCGACCCCGCCCCGACGAGCCGACGATCGCCGCGGAGATGCCGGCGGGATCGGTGATGTTCTATCCGGGCAGCCTCTGGCACGGGGGCGGAGCGAACCGGTCCGACGCGCCGCGCCTCGGGGTCATCCTCGAGTACGCCGCGGCGTGGCTCCGCGCGCAGGAGACCCACCTGCTCGCGGTGCCCCGCGAGGTGGCCGCGGCTCTGCCGGAACGGCTCCAGGAGCTGCTCGGCTACAACATCTATCCGCCCTTCGTGGGCTATGTCGACGGTCGGCACCCGCGCCGGGTGCTCGACGCTCAGACGTTGCAGCGGTAGGAGCCGGTGACGTCGTCGCCCCCGGGGTCGGTGCCCTCGAAGGTGCCCGACCGTCCGTCGTCGGCGATGGTGAGCTCGCCCTCGGCCTCGACGTACCGTCCGCTGCTGTCGGAGAACTGGAGACGCGCCTCGTAGGTGCCAGGGCCGTCGACGTCCTCGGTGGCCTCCACGCCGGCGGTGCGCAGCCCCTGGTCGCGAGTACGGTCGATCACGGTGACGACGTAGGCGCGGGGGATCAGCTCGGGGCTCGACACGTTCGCGGCGTCGCAGCTGATCCAGGTGCTCGACGGGTCGTCGGCCGACTCGACCTGCTCGGCGGTGACCTCGAACTCGTGGTCGTAGCCGCCGGCGTCGGACCGCACCCCGAACGTGACGCTGACGAGGGTGCCGCCGCGGTCGCGCTCGGCGGTGTCGCTCCCGCCCTCGGCGGTGTCGCTCCCGCCCTCGGCGGTGTCGCTCCCGCCCTCGGCGGTGTCG
>CAZAVX010000021.1:0-31455 GCA_964488835.1 uncultured Iamiaceae bacterium
GTGTTGCGTACCGCGGTCCTGCGAGCGGCCCGATGAGCCATTCGTTCGGTGTGTTCCGTACGGCTGTCCTGCGAGCGGCCCGATGAGCCATTCGTTCGGTGTGTTGCGTACCGCGGTCCTGCGAGCGGCCCGATGACCGGCAGGCACGTCGCCGTCGTGGCGCTCGCCGCCGCGCTCGTCGTGGCAGCCCTCACCCTCGCCGCGGGGGTCGGCATCGGACCCGTCCTCGTCGCGGTGCTGGGTGTCGTGATGCTCGGCGGCGCCCTGGTGTCGGGCTATCCGGTGCTCGTAGTGCTCGCCGCCCTCTGTCAGGTGGGCAGCGTGGCGTGGACCGTCGGGGTCACCGGCGAGTGGACCGGCGTCGCCGTGGCCGCGCCGGCCGCGTGGCTCGCCGCCGAGGCCGGGTGGCGCGCCCTCGAGCTCGGCCCCCGAGTGGTCGTCCGCCCGTCGGCCTCCACCGCGTGGATGGGCGTCACCCTCGCCGTCGTCGTCGCCACCGCGGCCGTCGCGGTCGTCATGCTGGCCGTCAGCCGCACCACCGGCGCCCGCGGCCTCACCTTCCACGCCCTCGGGCTCCTCGCCGTCGTCGCCACCGCCGGTGCCGTCGTCCTCGCCGCCACCCGCCGCACCCCCAACCCCCGCTGACCCCCCGCTTCCCCCGCGCGCCCCACGAATCTCCCCCGGCATGGGCGGAGTTTCGTCCCACAGGTGGACGAGGATCCGCCCAAGCAGATGGCGTCCCGGCCCAACCCCTCGCATGGGCGGAGTTTCGTCCCACAGGTGGACGAGGATCCGCCCATGCGGAAGGGACGGCGATCACGCGGCGGGCTGGTAGCCGCGCACCATGAGGATGCGGAGGAGGTCGTCCATCAGCTCGGGGAGGTTGTGGTCGATGTCGACCTCAGGAAGGCGGGGGGTGAGCCACCCGTCGGCCGCGAGCTTGCGATCTCGCCGCTTGTCGCGGGCGCTCTCGGCCGCTCCGTCGTGCCAGAAGGGGTGATCCACCTCGGCTGCGACCTTCAACTCCGGCCACGCGAGATCGATGTAGATCACCTCGCCCGTGTGGAGGACGTACCGCATGTTCACCATAGGAGTGGGAAGGCCGTGGTCCCGGATTGCGGCGAGGACCACCATCTCGAGGTCGGATCGTGCGGTTCCTCGCCACGCGGGTCGCGACAGGAGCACTCGGCGGAACACGCTGCTGCCCGGCCGCCGTGGGTGGTTGAGCCGACGGTCGGTGGCCAGGAGCGTCGCGAGCGTGCACCGGTTCTCCGCGAGCGCCTGTTCGATTGCGCTCGCCGTTCGCGCGATGCCGATGATGCCCGCCGCGTCGAACAGGGTGCGGGGCGGGCTCGTCAGGCGGACGCCATCGGCTCGGGGCAGGGCGATGTCGACCGGGTCGATCCGTCGGCACCGGTGCACGACGGCCCCGGGAACCTCGATGTTCACGCCATGGGGGACGAGGAGGTGGACCCTGGGATCGGTCATGGCCCGAAAGCGCCACTCCTGTCCGGCGGTGGTGAAGCCGACGGCGACGTCGGGGTGGTAGAGGCAGGCGGCGACCATCAGGCGAAGACGGTCGTCGGGGTGGGCGGGCGATCGGAAGACGCCCGGCAGCATCGGGACGAGCCGTTCCGTCGACACCAGGCGGACCACCTGGCGAGACGTCAGGCCCATCGTCGTCATGAGGACACGGCGCGAGATCACGCCATGGTGTTCGACCATCCAGCGGTCGTAGCCAGGTGGCAACAGCACCCGGAGCTCCCATCCGTCGATGACACGGTTGGGGGAAGTTGCCGCTCACGATACGACGCGTCGCCCGCCCGCTCAATGGCCGACGACTCCCGCCGCTGTCCATGGGCGGATCCTCGTCCACCTGTGGGACGAAACTCCGCCCATGCCGGACTCGGAACCCTGCGATGGGCGGATCTTCGTCCACCTGTGGGACGAAACTCCGCCCATGCCGGGTTCGGAAGAGGGGCCAGGCTCGGTGCGGCGGAGGGGCGGGGGCGGTGCGGCGGAGGGGTGTGGGCGGGTCAGGGGGTGGGGCGGAGGGTGGTGAGCTCGCGGGAGAGGTTGGCGCGGGCGGGGGCGTCGAAGCGGGCGTGGCCGGTGGGGGTGAGGTAGAGCCGCTCGCGGGTGAGGAGCGCCTCGAGGACCGCGGCGCGTCCGAGGCGGAACGCGTCGTCGGGGATCGACGGGTGCTCGCGGCGCACGCCGGCGGCGTAGGCGTCGTACACCCCGGCCGGTGCGGCGAGGATCGCGAGGTCGGCGTCGAGGAAGGCGGCGGTCTCGGGGTCGTGGTCGGCGCTGGGGTCGAGGTGCCGGGCGGTCGCCCGCACCATCCCGGCCACCCGTGCCACGAGCCCGGCGTCGAGGCCGAGGGGCGCCAACCGTGCCTCGGCGAGGTCGGCGCTGGCGTCCTCGTCGGCCGGGGTCGAGCCCGTGTAGACGGCGTCGTGGAACCAGGCGGCGAGGCGCTGCGCGGCCGTGGGACCCTCCGTCCCGGTGAGCTCGTCGAGCGCCTCGAGCACGGCGAGCAGGTGCTCGGCGGTGTGGTAGTGCCGGTGCGGCTCCCGGTACCGGGCGATCAGCTCGCGCCCGAGGTCGCCGGCGTCCGGGGCGTCCGAGCCGCCGTGGACGTCGAGCTCGTCGAGGGCGCCGATCAGCTCCTGCCAGCGGTTGCTGAGTGCGTCGTCGGTTGTCGTCATGGCGGCACCGCACTCCTCGACGGCGGGGACGTCCAGGATGGCCGATTCCGAACCCGGCCGCCGTCCCCCTACCATCGCGACGGTGAGCCCCACGCCACCGCTGCTCCTCGAACCGTCGCTCGCCCCCCGGCCCTGGGGTGGCGACCGCTTCGGCGCCGGCATCGGCGAGGCGTGGGATCTCTCGGTGCACCCCAACGGCCCGTGCACGGTCGCCGCCGGACCGTTGGCGGGACGGACGCTCGCCGAGGTGGTCGACGTCCGCCCCGACGACTTCGGCGGCCCGATCGACCTGCTCGCCAAGCGCCTCGACTGTGCGGCGAACCTCTCGGTCCAGGTCCACCCGCGCGAGGGTGACCCGAAGACCGAGGCGTGGGTCGTCCTCGCCGCCGACGAGGGTGCCGGGGTCTACCTCGGATTCGAGGGCACGCCGAGCGCGGACACCGTCCGCCGGGCGGCGCTCGACGGCTCGCTCGCCGACCTGTTGCATTTCGTCCCCCTCTCCACCGGCGATGCGGTGTTCGTCCCCGCGGGCACCGTGCACGCCATCGGCGGCGGCCTCTCGCTCTTCGAGCTCCAGCAGTCCTCCGATGTCACCTACCGGCTCTTCGACTGGGGGCGCACCGATCGCGAGCTGCACCTCGACGATGGTGTGGCGTGCGCCGAGCTGGCCCCGCCGCCGCCGCTGCCCACCGCGACCCCCGGGCCGGCGGGTCGCACCCGGCTCGTCGCGTGCGACTACTTCGTCATCGATCGGGTCACCGCCGAGGGCCGCGTGCCCCTCGATCCGGGCCCACGGTGGCGGGCGGTGCTCGTGACGAGCGGCGAGGTCCGCGTCGGCGACCTGCACGCCGGCGAGGGCGCCACTCTGCTCGTCCCGGCGTCGGCGGGTCCGGTCGAGCTGGAGTCCCCGAACGGTGCCGAGCTCGTCGTCTATGGGCCGCCCGGCTCCTCCTGACCCCGGCGCTTCATCACGTGGGTCGCCTGCCGATGGGCTCACCATCGACGACCACCTCCTGACCTCCGATCGGGACGTCCACGACGATCCCGGGGCTCCGCCCCCCGCGCCCGGGCTCGATCCGCCGCGCATGCAGAGGCTGCTGGAGTCGTTGCCCGACCCCGCGGCGCTCGTCGACGCCGAGGGTCGGATCGTGTGGGTGAGCGACACGATCGAGTCGCTCGTCGGATGGTCGGCCGAGGACCTGGTGGGCTCCCTCGCCTTCGACCTGTTCTCGAAGCAGGAGAACCGCGAGCTCCACCTCTCCTACTTCGCCGAGGTGCTCGCCCGACCGGGCCGACACGGGCCGGTCGAGGTGACGGCGAACGCGGCGAACGGCGAGTTCCGCGAGTTCCAGCTGACCCTCATGAACGGCCTCGACGATCCTCAGCTCGAGGGGATCGTCGTCGCCATCCGCGACATCACCGCGGATTCGGGGGCGATCGAGGAGCTCCGCCGGCGTGCGGCATGGGCCGACGCGCTCATCCGTCGGGGGAGCGAGCTGATCCTCGTCGCCGATCGTCAGGGCGTGGTCACCTACGCGAACAACGCGACGGTCGACGTGCTCGGGATGGAACCGGACGAGCTGGTCGGGCGGAGCTGGCTCGAGATCCTCTCGCCCGACGATCCCCTCCACGGGGACCCCGACGCCGCGCGGTGGTTGCTCGACCAACCCCGTGATCAGAGCATCCCGTTGCGGCTGCGCGCCGCCGACGGTTCGACCCGTCATCTCCAGGTGTATCTCTCGAACCTGCTCGGCGATCCGGCGGTGGCGGGCGTGGTCGTCAACGCCGCCGATGTCACCGATCGGCTGATCGCCGAGCACCTGCTGGCCGAGCAGGCCTCGCTCCTCGAGGCCATGGCGCGCGGCCTGCCGCTGCAGGAGACGTTCACGTGGATCACCGCGATGATCGAGGACCGCATCCCGAACGCGGCGCCCACGATCGGGGTGCTCGACGAGGAGGGCTGGATCCGCTATCCGGTGCTCCCGAGCTGGGGCGGTGCGCTCATCGCCGCGCTCGACCAGATGCGGCCCGACACCGAGCTCGGTCAGCGGTTCCGTTCGATCGGCCGAGACCCGGTCTTCGTCACCGATCTGACCGGGCCCTGGTGGGAGCCGCTGCAGGAGCTGATCGTCGAGCACGGTGTGCGAGCGGCCTGGACCTGGCCGGCGTTCAGCCACGAGAACGGTGAGCTGATCGGGGCGCTCGTGATCGTGCACCGTGAGCAGCGCAAGCCCACCGCGGAGGAACGGGCGTTGCTCGAGCGGTCGATGAACCTCGCGTCGATCGCCATCGATCGCCACCGTCTCCAGACCGCTCTCGAGCATCGCGCCCAGCACGACGCCCTCACCGGCCTGCCGAACCGCACCGCCCTCTTGGAGCGGATCGACCAGGCGCTGGTGCGCTCGCGCACGAGCGGGTACTCCGTCGCGGTCCTGTTCGTCGACCTCGACCGCTTCAAGCTCATCAACGACAGCCTCGGTCACACGGTCGGCGACGTGCTGCTCGAACAGGTGGCCGCCCGCTTCCGGTCGGCGTTGCGACCCGGCGATGTCGTCGGGCGATTCGGTGGCGACGAGTTCGTCGTCGTCTGCGAGAACATCTCGGGTGAGAACGTGGCGGTCGCGGTGGCCGACCGGTTGCGGGAAGTGCTCGAGGAGCCCTTCGACGTTGCCGGCCGTGCGCTGGTGGTCACCGCGAGCATCGGGATCGCCCGCACGAAGGGTGAGGCCGAGAGCGCCGAGGCGCTGATCCGCGACGCCGATGTCGCCATGTACCGGGCGAAGGGCCGGGGCCGTGACACCTCTGTGGTGTTCCAGGTGGGTGACCAGGCGAAGGTGGCGCGGGTGCTCGAGCTCGAGCACGACCTGCGGGTCGCCATCGAGGAGGACCAGCTCAGCGTCCACTGGCAGCCGCTGGTGCAGGTGGCCGACGGCCACCTCGTCGGCTTCGAGGCCCTCGTGCGGTGGGATCGTCCGGGCATCGGGCGGGTGATGCCCTCGGAACTCATCCCGATCGCCGAGGAGAGCGGGCTCATCATCGGGCTCGGCCGCCGGGTGCTCGAGCGGGCGTGCGCGCTGGCCGCGTCGTGGCCGGCGGGTCCCGACGACCACGCCCCGTGGGTCGCGGTGAACGTGTCGCCCCGGCAGTTCGCCGACCCACGGTTCCCGGGGCAGGTCGCCGAGGCGTTGCAGCGCAGCGGGCTGGAACCGTCGAGGCTGTGTCTCGAGCTCACCGAGACCGCGTTCGTCGGCGACGACGCGGTGGCGGTCAGCACCCTGGTCGGCCTGAAGTCCCTCGGCGTGCGTCTCGCGATCGACGACTTCGGCACCGGCCACGCGTCGCTCGACTACGTCCGCCGGTTCGCGGTCGCCGACATGTTGAAGATCGACCGCTCGTTCGTCGCCGGCCTCGAGGACCCGTCGGGCCACGACCGGGCGATCGTCGCCGCGGTGGTGGCACTCGGCACCGCGCTCGGGTTCTCGGTCGTCGCCGAGGGGGTGGAGACCGAGGGGCAGCGCCAGGTGCTGCTCGAGCTGGGGTGCGAGCTGGCCCAGGGCTACTGGTTCGCCCGCCCGGCCCCCGGTGACGAGCTCGGCGCGATCACCGACGCCGGCGTGCTGCCACTGGCCCCACTGGCCGAGTGACCGCTCGTCGACCGGGTACCATAGGGGGTATGAGGTTCCCCGACGACGTGTCCGACGACGTGCGCCTGCGGCTCCGCCGGCTCGAGGGTCAGATCCGGGGCATCCAGCGCATGCTCGACGAGGGTGAGGACTGCCGGGCGGTGGTCACCCAGCTCGCCGCGGCGAAGGCGGCGCTCGACCGCGTCGGCTACCGACTCGTCGCCGCGGGGATGCGTCACTGCGCGATGGCCGAGCGCGATGGCGACGAGGGCGCGTCCGACGGCGCCGACACCGATGACGGCGAGCGGCTCGACGTGGTCGAGCTCGAGAAGCTGTTCCTGAAGCTCAGCTGAGGCCGTCGGCGGCCCGCGCGTGCTCGGTGACGAGCCCGACGATGCGGTCCCAGTACGCGGGCGGGTAGTCGTGGCCCATGCCCTCGAGCATCACGAACCGGGCGCCGGGGATCAGCTCGGCCGTGCGTCGGCCGCCGCTGGGATCGATGAGCCGGTCCTGGTCGCCGTGGAGCACGAGCGTGGGCACCGTCACCTGAGGGAGGGCTTCTGCCCGTGAACCTGACGCGGTGATGGCCGCCAACTGGCGGGCGACCCCCTGGGGCTGGAACGACCGCTCGAAGTCCTCGATGGCGAGGGCGGCGAGGCGCTCGTCGTCGATGTGGTCGGGCGAGCCGTAGGCCCGAGCCGATTCGAGTGCCCGGGCGACGACACCCTCCCTCGTGGGCTCGGCCGGGGTCATCAGCAGCCGCGACGCCTCGGGCGAGGCCAGCCCGACGTCGCGTTCGCCGGTGGTGGACATCACCGAGGTGAGCGACCGGAGCCGGTCGGGGTGCTCGATGGCGAGGGTCTGGGCGATCATCCCGCCCATCGACACGCCGAACACGTGGGCCCGCTCGATGCCCTCGGCGTCGAGCACGGCGAGCGCGTCGCGGGCCATGTCGGAGAGCGTGTAGGGCACGTCGGGGGTCGCGCCCCGTTCGAGGGCCTCGCGAATGGCGGGGAACGAGGGCACCGGTGCGTCGACGATGGTGGAGAGCCCGACGTCGCGGTTGTCGAAGCGGATGGTGAAGAACCCGGCGTCGACGAAGCGCTCGCACCACTCGGGCCGGTAGCGGATGCACTGGCTGCCGAGCCCGTTGACGAGCAACAGCGCGGGATCCGACCGATCACCGAAGGTCTCGTAGTAGAGCTCGATCGAACCGTTCTGGGCGACGGGCACCTGGCACGCTCCTCGTGACACGACTGTGGAGGGGCCCAAGAGTAGGGTCGAGGCGATGGACGTGCTCGGCGACGGCGACCGCGACACCTCCGGATCGGCGGATCACGACGGCGACGGCGAGGGCTCCGCCGGGGTGGGACCGCGGCGGGTCGGGTTCGCCGTCGTCGCGGTGGGCCTCGTCGTCGGTCTCAGCCTCGGCACCGTCGCCGCGTGGGCGCTCGGCGACCGCGGCGAGCCGCCGTTGGCTCCGTCCGACACGGTCGCTCCCCTGCCCGAGCTGCCCGAGGAGTCGCCCGAGCTCGCCGCGGAGTTCCTCGAGGCGTGGGAACGGAGCCGCGCCGCGACCTACGTGGCGGTCACCGACTGGCACCGCCGCACCACCGCGGGCGCCGAGCTGCGGCAGACCCGGGTCGTCGCCCAGCGCCCTCCCGACCGGGTGCTGCGTTCGGGTGGCTCGCTGAGCGGCACCGCCGGTGGGGTCCGCTACACCTGCGACGAGCTCCCGCTCGACGACGTCCCACCGGACGAGGCGATCGCCTGCCAGGCGCTGCCCGACTCCGCCGCCGAGCCCTTCGACGAGCGAGTCGCCCGCGAAGTCGACCTGATGTGGCGGCACCTCGAGGGCACCTATCCGCTCTACCGGGTGTCCCGCGACGACGAGGGGTGCTACGTGCTCCGCCTCGCCCGCACGATGCTCGCCCCGCCCTACGGCGCTCGTTCCACGTTCTGTTTCGACGAGGAGTCCGGTGCGGTGGCGCGGTTCCGCATCGAGCGGGCCGAGGGCACCGACACCGAGGAGCTGCGCTGGGTCGACACCGAGGTGAGCGACGACGACCTCGTCGCCCTCGTCGAGGGGACCTTCGACCCGAGCGTCCGCCGGTGACGAGCTCGGCTGTGGGCGGTCGGCACCGGCGGCCACCGGTCGGGTGGGGGTAGGGGCTGCCCACTGACCCGGCCGGAGCCGGTGGCGATGCAGCGGAGGAGAGCAACCCCCACCCCTCGTCCCCTGGTGCCGGTAGGGGCGAACTACCGACGTCACCGTCATCGGCTGTCCCTCGCGGGAACTTGAGCGGGGTGGGAGCCGGCGGCCCCCACCCGACTCAGGGTGCGGCGATGGCGGTGAGCACGTCGATGCGGGCGGCTCGGCGGGCGGGGCGGAACCCGGCGAGGATCCCGGCGGCCGCGCCGAGCACGGCCACCACGACGAAGGTCGTGGCCGGAACCGCGAGGGCGAGGTCGACGCCTTCCTCCGCGGCGACGATCTCGAGGGCGACCCAGGCGCCGAGCGTTCCGAGCGCGAGGCCGAGCACGCTGCCGAACGTCGCGACGATGGTCGACTCCCACCGGACCGCGGCTCGCACGGCGGCCCGCCCCATCCCCACCGCCCGGAGCAGGCCGAGCTCGCGGGTGCGCTCGTGGACCGAGAGCGACATCGTGTTGCCGATGCCCATCACCGCGATGACCACCGCGACGGCGAGGAGGGCGAACATCACCGTGATGATCTGGTCGATCTCCCCGGCGGTGGCCTCGACGTAGGCGTCCCGGTCGAGCGGTGGCGGAGCCGCTTCCTCGGCCGCCACCGCGGCGACCGCGGCGCGACCCGCCTCGAGATCGACGCCGTCGGCGAGGCCGATCGCGATCACTCGTGGTGCCGCTGGTGGACCGTGTCCCTCCCAGGTCGCCGCGTCGACGATCATGTCGCCGACGAGGTCCCGGGCCACGTAGGTCGTCGTGACGGTGACGTCGACCGGGTGGCCGCCGATCTCCAGCTCGACGGCATCGCCCGGCGCCCAGCCGAGGTCGGTCGCGAGGTGCTCGGATACCGCCACCGTCGAGGCGTCGAGCGCTGCGAGGTCACCAGCGGTGACGTCGAGGTCGAGCAGCGCGGCCATGGCGTCGGCGTCGGTCACGGTCGGGTAGAGCACGTCGTCGCCGGCGCGCAGCACGCCCCATGCCATCGGGAGCACCACCTCGGTCTCCGCGAGGTCGTCGAGACGTTGGGGGAGGGCGTAGGAGAGCCCCGGACCGCTGAAGTTGTCCTGCTCGATGACGAGGTCGCCGGCGAACTGCGCGTCGACCGTCTCGCCGACGTACACGCCGAGCGAGTGGGCGGTGGTGGCGAAGAAGACGACGACGGCGACGCCGATCATCAACGACGAGGCGGTGCTCGCGGTGCGCTTGGGGTTGCGCACGGCGTTGCGCTGGGCGAGCACGCCGACACGACCCCGGGCCTTGGCGATCGGCCAGCCGAGGGTCGCGCCGAGCGGACGGGCGAGGAGGGGACCGGCGACGACGAGCGCCGCGACGCCGGCGAGCACGCCGATCAGGCCGAGCTGGGCCGAGGACGAGTCGCCGAGGGTCGCCCCCGCGATCGCGAGCACGCTCGCCGCGCCGAGCGCCACACCGAGGACCGTGCGGGTCCGCGAGACGCCCGACCGGTCGACGGCGAGCTCGCGTGCCGCGGCGAGGGGGGCGATTCGCGAGGCGTGGACGGCGGGCAGCACGCTCGCGACGAGCGTCGCGGCGACCCCGACGGCCCAGGCGAGGACGAGCGAGGTGAGCGACCAGCGCATCGATCCGGGCATGCCGAATCCGGCCGAATCCATGCCCCAGAGGGCGAGCGCGGCGAGGCCGATCCCGGCGCTGACGCCGGCTGCGGACGCCACGACGCCGACGACCACCGACTCGGCGGTGACCGCGCCGAGCACCTGCCGACGGCTGGCGCCGATGGCGCGGAGCAGGGCGGCCTGCCGGCTCCGCTGGGCCACGATGATCGCGAAGGTGTTGTGGATCGTGAGGACGGCGACCACCAGGCCGATGACGGCGAATCCGAGCAGCATCGCCTGGAAGACGCCGAGGAAGTCGCTCTCGAGCTGTGCGAGCTGCTCGGCGGAGAGCTCACTGCCGGTGAGCACCTCGAGGCCGGGTTCGAGGAGGGCCTCGATCCGATCGGCCACCTCGTCCTCGCCGACACCGGGCTCGGCCGCGACCCGCACCGCGGTGGCGACGTCACGGTCGCCGAGGAAGAGGTCCTGGGCGGTGCCGGTGTCGAACAGCACCATGGTGACCGGACCCTGGCTGTCCTCGCCGGCGAAGGTGGCGATGCCCACCACGGTCACCGTGCGGGGATCGGGGGTGCGGACGGTGGCCAGGTCGCCGACCTCGTAGCCGGCACGCCTGGCCGAGGCCCGGTCGATGACGACCTCGTCGGCCGCCGCCGGAGCCCGACCGTCGTCGAGGGCCCAGGGGGAGAGGCGGTGGTCGTCGACCCAGTTGCCGGCCAGGGTCGGCGGCCCGTCGCCGCCGATGGGTCGGCCGTCGGGGTCGAGGATCTGGGCCCGGCCCTCGATGTCGACCGCGGCGTTCGCGACGCCGTCGACGGTCGCGATCCGCTCGGCGAGCTCGACGGGCACCGTTCCGAGGTCGAGCCCGTTCTCGTCGTTGCCGAGCTGGTTCGCGCTGCGGACGACGGCGGCGAGGCCGTCGTTGCCGGCGACGAACGCGTCGCGGAAGCCGCCGCGCATCGTGTCGCCGAGGACGAGCGTCGCGGCGAGGAACGCAACACCGAGCACGACGGCGACGGCGGCCGCGGCCACTCGGCGGATGTCGGCCCGCAGGCCGGAGAGCACCACGCGCAGCATCGGTCAGCCTCCCAGGAGCTTCATGTGGTCGAGCACCCGGTCGGCGCTCGGGGAGTCGAGCACGTCGACGATCCGTCCGTCGGCGAGGAAGCACACCGTGTCGGCGCGGGCGGCGGCGACGGCGTCGTGGGTCACCATGACGATCGTCTGGCCGTGGTCGTCGACCGCGGCGCGCAGGAGGTCGAGCACGGCGGCGCCGCTGTTGGAGTCGAGGTTGCCGGTCGGCTCGTCGGCGAACACCACCTCGGGTCGGCTGGCGAGCGCCCGGGCGACGGCCACGCGCTGTTGCTGTCCGCCCGAGAGTTCGGTCGGTCGGTGCCCCAGCCGCTCGTCGAGGCCGCACGCGGCGACGACCCGCTCGATCCACCCGGCATCGCGGCGGCGGCCGGCGAGGTCGAGGGGGAGGGTGATGTTCTCCCCGGCGGTGAGGGTCGGCACGAGGTTGAAGGCCTGGAACACGAAGCCGACGCGGTCGCGGCGCAGCCTGGTGAGCGCACGCTCGGACAGCGAGCCGAGCTCGGTGTCGCCGATGTACACGGCGCCGTCGGTGAGCGAGTCGAGCCCGGCCAGGCAGTGCAGGAGGGTCGACTTGCCCGATCCCGACGGTCCCATGATCGCGGTCATGCGACCGGCGGCGATGTCGAGGTCGACGGCGTCGAGGGCGGTGACTGCCGTGTCGCCGCTGCCGTAGCGCTTGGTGGCTCGCACGGCCCGAGCGGCGGGTGGTGTGGTGCCGGTGGGGGTGGCCGGCAGGGTGGTCCCCAGGGGGTTCGTTCTCATGCTTCGACCGTACGGAGATCGCCGGTCGGCGTGAATGGAGCGACCCGGTGTCCGCGGGTGGGGCTATCCCCCCGTCGGATCAGCGGGCGTACCGGACGATGGCGTCGCCGAAGCTGGTGTCGAGCTCGATGTGTCGCGGGCTCTCGGAGTCGGTCCGGACGTCGATCGTGCGGGTGCCGAAGCTCGTCGCGCCGGTGACGCGGTAGGCGGCCCCGTCGTCGGGCAGTTCGATGACCGTCGTGCCGAACTGCGTGTCGACGCGCAGCTCGGTCGGGGCCTCGGCGAACTCGATGTCGGTGTTCCCGAACCGGTGCCGCACCTCGAGCGAGTCGCTGCGCAGGCCGGTGGCCGCGAGGTCGCCGAACTGGTGGCGGAGCACCGTGGGGCCCGCGAGGCCAGCGACTCGCAGCGGCCCGAATGCGGTGTCGGAGACGACGGGGCCGGCGAGGCCGGTGAGGGTGACGGTGCCGTGGCGGCCGTCGATCTCGGTGCGCAGGTCGGCGGGGAGCGTGACGAGCTGGTCGACCCGGCAATGGGTGGTGAACCACAGGGGGCACGAGGCACGGGTGCGCAGTTGGTCGCCGACCACCGCCTCGTTGCGGCGGGCACGGAAGAGGCCGTCGGTGACCTCGACGTCGACCCGGATCTCGTCCCGGGCGGTGCCGGTGACCTCGAGGTGGCCGACGTGGTTCGAGAGGCGCGCCGACTCCACGGCGCTGACGTCGGCGCCGGTCCAGGTCTCGGTGACCGTGTACTCGTGCCGGGCGATGGCCGTGAGGAGCTGGAAGAAGGTGCCCGCGAGGAGCACGACAGCGGCGGTCGACGCAAGGCCGATCACCCACCGGCGGGCGCGTGGCGAGGGGGCGACGGGTCGGCGTTCGGCGAGGGGGAGGTGGTGGTCGGCCATGTCAGCTCTCCAGCCAGCGGAGGACCGCGAGGACGCGGCGGTGGTCGGTGTCGGTGGGAGGGAGGTCGAGCTTGGTGAAGATGTTCCCGACGTGCTTCTCCACGGCGCCGTCGCTGATCACCAGCTCGCGGGCGATGGCGGAGTTGGTCCGCCCCTCGGCCATCAGCTCGAGCACCTCGCGCTCGCGGGGGGAGAGCTGTTCGAGCGGGTCGCGGCGGCGTGACCGGGCGAACAGCTGGGAGACCACCTCGGGATCGAGCGCGGTGCCGCCCTCGCCCACGCGAGTGACGGCGTCGAGGAACTGGGCGACGTCGGCGATCCGGTCCTTCAGCAGGTACCCGAGCCCGTCGGTGCCGTCGGCGAGGAGGTCGGTCGCGTAGCGTTCCTCGACGTACTGGGACAGCACGAGGATGCCGACCTCGGGCCAGCGGGAGCGGATCGTCATGGCGGCGCGGAGGCCGTCGTCGGTGTGGGTGGGCGGCATGCGGACGTCGACGACGCAGAGGTCGGGGCGGTTGCGCTCGACGACCTCGACGAGGCTCTCGGCGTCGCCGACGGTGGCGACGACCTCGTGGCCGGCGTCGTCGAGGAGGCGGACGAGCCCGGCCCGCAACAGCACCGAGTCCTCGGCGATCACGATCCGCACGGCAGCTCCACGAGCACGGTGGTCGGTCCACCCGGCGGGCTGCTGAGGTGGAAATGGCCCGAGAGCGCGGCGACCCGGTTGCCGAGCCCGGCGAGCCCGGTGCCCGACTCGGGATCGGCACCGCCGACACCGTCGTCGCGCACCTCGATGACGAGCCGGTCGCCCGAGCGGACGAGCGACACCGCCGCCCGGGTGGCGCCCGAGTGGTTGGCGACGTTGGTGAGCGCCTCGGACACGATGAAGTACGCCGCGCTCTCGACGGCGGCGGGTGGCCGCTCGCCGATGTCGACGTGGAGGTCGACGGGCACCGGGCTGCGGGCGACCACCGAGGAGAGTGCGGCGTCGAGGCCCCGGTCCTCGAGGATGACGGGGTGGATGCCGCGCACGAGGTCGCGCAGCTCCTTGAGGGCGGCCTTGGCCTCCTCGTGGGCGTCGGCGACGAGCTCGCGGCCCCGCTCGGGGTCGGAGGCGAGCCGCTCGTGGGCGTCGCCGAGGGTGACGGCGAGGGCGACGAGGCGCTGCTGGGCCCCGTCGTGGAGGTCGCGCTCGATGCGACGCCGCTCGGCCTCGGCCGTGTCGACGGCCGCGACTCGGCTCTGTTCGAGACGGTCGACGGCGACGCCGAGCTCCATCTCCCGGGAGAGGCCGAGCATCCGGCGGAGGAAGACGCGCTGGACCCGGCCGAGGGCATGGGTGGCCCAGGGTGCGGCGAACACGAGTCCGACGACGCCCACCAGGGCGAGCAGCCAGGCCCCGAGGCCGTGGCCGACCTCGACGTAGGGGAGCTTCGCCGAGCCCCCCGGCAGCGCCCCGGCGATCACCGGGAGGGAGACGAAGAGGAGCGAGCCGGTCCAGAGGAGGAGGACGAAGGTGCCGAACGCGACCCCGACGGGGAGCATGAGGAGGTGGTAACCGATCTCCCGCCAGCGCACGGTGGTGCCGGCCCGCTCGGCGAGACGGGCGAACCAGTTCGTGCGCTCGAGCGGCGGCACCGGGTCGACGAGGTGGAGGTCGAGGAGCGCAGCGGCCCGCACCCGTTCGAGGTGGGACATCGCCCGTGCCGAGGTGAAGAGGAGCCACGCCACCGGCAGGGCGAGCGGGAAGGTGAGGAGCAGCGACCCGGTGAGCACGAGGAGGGTGAGGGAGACGCTGAAGAGGAGCGGTCCGATCACGGTACCGGTCGCCAGGTGGGCGAGTGTGGGCCACAGCCCCTCGTCGGTCCATGGTCGCAGCAGTGCTCTCGTCACCTCTCACACGGTACGGCGGTCGGCGTGTCGGGAACATGGAGCATCCCGGCGTCGTGCGGGTGGGGATAGCCCCACCAGCGAACCGGTATCGTCGGCCGGCGATGCTCCTCGGTGACGATCTCCTCGAGTGGATCCTGCTCGCGATGGGCGGCGCGTTGTTCGTCGGCAACGTCCTCGCCCTCGTCCGGCCTCCCGCGAACCGCAAGGAGACCGATCTCGAGCGCGCTCCGGTGCTCCGCAGCCTCCTCTATGCCTTCATCGGGCTCGTCGCCGCGGTGTGGGCACTCGCGTCGCTCCTCGTCGGGTGACGAGCAGGTACCCTCGCCGGCTGATGGTCACCCGTCCCCATCGCCTCGATCGTCTCGTCCGCGCCGGCGCCGTCGCGCTCGTCGCCGTGCTCGCCCTCGCGGGGTGCAGCGACGACGGGCCCGATCGTGGTGAGGACGGGCGCATCACCTCCGCGGGCGACCTGTCGGTCTTCGACCTCGTCCCGGGCGACTGCGTCGTGTACGACGACTCGCTCGAGTCGGCGAACGAGACCCTCCCCGTGGTGCCCTGCGACGAGCCCCACGAGGGCGAGGTGTACGCCCTCGTCGAGATCGACGACCTCGACGCCTATCCCGGCGAGCGCGAGCTCTCGAACCGGGCCGAGCTCGAGTGCCTCGCGCGGTTCGCCGGCTACGTCGGCGTCGAACTCGCCGACTCCACGCTCTTCACCACCTACATGATCCCGTCGATCCGGGGCTGGCAGGACGACGGCGACCGCACGGTCGTGTGCCTCACCGTGTCGGCCGGCGGACCCCTCACCCGGTCGGTGGCGGGCAGCCAGCTCTGAGTCGATCGGCCCTCCCGCTCCGCTCGCCCGAGCGGTACGCTCGACGTCGACCCGCACGCGACGCGCAGGGGGAAGGTGATGGGTAAGCCGGTCGTCATGGGTGCGCTGCTCCAGTGCTCGATGGGGGTGGCGCCGAGCAGCTTCACGGTCACCGACCCCAGCCGACCTCTCGTCGAGAACAAGCCGGCGGGCGTCATCACCGACAACGCGCCGATGTCGAACATCCTCCCGTTCGGCATGTGCAACTCCCTCGCCAACCCCACAGTCGCCGCCGCCACGAGCGCCGCGCTCGGCGTGCTCACCCCTCAGCCGTGCATCCCGGCCACCGCCGCGCCCTGGATGCCGGGGTCCATCTCGGTCACCATCGGCGGCAAGCCCGCGCTCACCGACACCTGCACCCTCATGTGCAACTGGGCTGGTGTCATCAAGGTGCAGATGCCCGGCTCGATGTCCACCACCGTGGCCTGACCACCACTCCGCGTCGCCGCCCTCACGGCGGTCTCCGGGCGCGTTCTAGGTCGTTCGGATCATTCATGCCGCGTGAAGGGCGTCACCCGCTGACGCGAAGGAGAGGCTGGTATATATTCCGAGCCAGCGACGGGCACTGTGGTGACAACAACGCCAGGGATGGTGCCCTCGTGATTCGGGGGCTAGTGCGTCCACGACGTGGGTCGGGTCGGGCTGGTTCTCGTCAACTGGCTTCCGACTCAAGGAGTTTGCAGGTGCCCACCTACCTGTCGCCCGGTGTCTATGTCGAAGAGGTCCCGTCGGGCTCGCAGTCGATGTCGCCAGGTGCGACCGCTGTCGCCGCCTTCGTGGGATTCACCGCCAAGGCTCCCGATGACGATCCGTCCGATCCCGAGGGCCTCAAGCCTCGTCTCGTCACGAGTTGGACCCAGTTCGAGCAGCTCTACGGCGGCTTCGCCCCCGGTTGCATGCTCCCGCACTCGGTGTACGGCTACTTCAACAACGGTGGGGCGCTCGCCTACATCGTGAGGGTGCCGAACGCCGAGCCGTCGGGCCAGCCCGCCCAGCGCGCCCTGCCCGCGGCCGACCGTGCGCTCGGTCAGCCCATCGAGATCACCTCGGTCGAGCCCGACGCCGACCTCACCGTCGCGGTCGAGCCCGGCCCCGAGCCCGAGGACGGCGGCGAGCCCACCTTCAACCTCTCGATCCTCGAGCGTGGCGAGGTGGTCGAGTCCTACGAGGGCCTCACCCTCGGCAAGGGCGACACCAACGCCGAGACGGTCGTCAACGCCGCCTCCGAGCGCGTGAAGGTCGCCGTGAAGCTCGAGTCCGACGTCGACCTCACCGAGATGATGTCGGTCCTCAAGCCGGGCGCCTACCAGCTCGAGAAGGCGCCGCCCACCCCGGTCCCGGTGTCGGGCAAGGCCTTCGCCGGCTCCGAGACCGCCCGCAGCGGCATCGGCGGCCTGGTCATCGCCGACGACGTCACGATGGTCATGGTCCCCGACCTGGTCACCGCGGCCACCAAGGAGGACGGCAGCATCGACCTCGGCATGTGGAAGTCGGTGCAGACCGCGCTCATCACCCACTGCGAGCTGCAGGCCAACCGCATGGCCATCCTCGATGCGCCTCCGGGCATGGGCGTCCAGGACATCAAGGAGTGGCGCTCCGAGGTCGCGATGTACGACTCGGCCTTCGCCGCCATGTACTACCCGTGGATCAAGGTCGAGAACCCGATCGGCTCGAACGGCGACACCGAGATCCTCGTGCCGCCGTCGGGTCACATGGCCGGCGTGTGGGCCCGCACCGACTCCACCCGCGGTGTGTGGAAGGCCCCGGCCAACGAGATCGTGCGTGGCGCGCTCGACATCGAGCGGCCCATCACGATGACCGAGCAGGGCCTGCTGAACCCCATCGGCATCAACTGCATCCGCCCGTTCGGCACCCGCGGCATCCGCGTGTGGGGTGCTCGCACCCTCTCGAGCGACAGCGACTGGCGCTACATCAACGTCCGTCGTCTGTTCAACATGATCGAGACCACGATCATGCAGGGCACCCAGTACGCGGTGTTCGAGCCCAACGACGTGGGCACCTGGGAGGGCATCAAGCGTTCGGTCAACGCGTTCCTCCGTGGCCTCTGGCGCGACGGTGCCCTCTTCGGCACCACGGCCGAGCAGGCGTTCTTCGTCAAGTGCGACGCCGAGACCAACCCGCCCGAATCGATCGAGGAGGGCAAGTTGGTGGTCGAGGTCGGCATCGCACCGGTGCGCCCGGCCGAGTTCGTCATCTTCCGGATCAGCCAGCTCAAGGACGCGGCCTGATCGGGCCGATCTTCCCCTAGGAGGAATCAACAACCATGCCTGATTACGAGGAGTTTCTCGGCTCGTCGTTCGCTCTCGAGGTCGAGAACGTGGAGCTCGCCCGGTTCACCGGCTGCTCCGGTCTCGCCATCAACACGAACGTCATCGAGTTCAACGAGACCACCGCCGACGGTCGCATCGTCGTCCGCAAGCGCCCCGGCCACACCACCTACGACGACATCGTCCTCAAGCGTGGCTTCTCGAAGAGCAAGGCCATCACCGACTGGCACAAGGGTGTGCTCGACGGCGTCATCGAGCGTCAGAACGGCTCGATCATCGTCTACGACTCGACCGGCACCGAGGTCGACCGCTGGAACTTCGAGGCCGGTTGGCCCTCGCGGTGGTCGGCCTCCGACCTCGACGCCAGCAGCGACGACGTCATGATCGAGGAGCTGACGATCACCCACGAGAAGCTCGAGCGGGCGCCCAAGTAGTCCGCTGAGCAACTTCGCAGGAAGCAGGTAGTCCACACCAATGGCGTTGCAGACCGAGTTCAGCTTCACCCTCCCGAAGGGGTTCGTCGACTCCGAGGGCACGCTGCATCGTCGCGGCACGATGCGGCTCGCCACGGCGAGGGACGAGATCGAGCCGTTGCGCGATGCGCGCGTCAGCGGCCCCGACGATCCGTTCCTCACCGTCATCGTCCTCGCCCGGGTCGTCACCGAGCTCGGCACCATCTCCAACGTCACCACCCGCGAGATCGAGGGGCTCTTCGCCGCCGACCTCGCCTACCTGCAGGACGTGTACGGCATCATCAACTTCGGCAGTGATGCCGACATCGCCGCCTTCGTCGAGGCCGAGCGTGCTGCGACGTCGACCCGGGCACCGGTCGACGCGCCGCCGCCGGCCGACGAGGGCGGTGCCGTGCACCCCGACCAGGGCATCGACCCCGACGCCGCTCCGGCCATGGCACGCCCACGCCGGGCCGCCATCGAAGAGGTGCCCTCCGCAGAGCGATGATGCGCTATCCCCAGAAGGCGCTCTGGGACGAGCTCGCCTATCTGGCGTATCACCTGCACTGGGATCTCGAGACCCTTCTCGACCTCGAACATGCCGATCGGGCTCAGCTCATCCGGTCGGTCGCCGATCTGAACCGCCGAGCGTGGGAAGGGATCCGCAATGGCTGACGATCTCTGGGATGGCGACGAGCCGTACTCGGCGACGTTCAAGGTCACCGTCGACGGCGTCACGATCGGCCGGTTCGAGAAGGTGTCCGGTCTCGAGTTCACCATCGAGACCGAGGAGATCGCCGAGGGCGGCGAGAACAACTTCGTCCACAAGCTGCCCGGCCGCATGCGGTGGCCGAACATCGTGATGTCCCGTGGTGTCACCCAGAGCGACCTGTTCTTCGAGTGGGCCCGCGAGACCTCCGGCGAGCGGTTCGAGGCCTTCGACGACGAGCTCGAGCGCTACACGGTCGCCATCACCCTCACGAACCGGGTCGGCGAGTCGTTGCGCACCTGGGAGCTCGAAGGCGCGTTCCCGGTGCGCTGGACCGGCCCGAACTTCTCCGCATCCGACCAGAGCCCGCTCGTCGAAGAACTCGAGATCGCCCACCACGGCTTCAAGTCCACCACCCACAAGTCCGAGTGACCGACCTTCCCGCCACCCCTGCGGAGCAGTCCGCCGAGAGCGATCCCACCACCGCGCTCGGGCACGAGGTGGCCGAGCGCCAGCGTCCGCTCCGAGCCCGGCGCACTCCGATGGTGGGCCTCGCCCGTGGCGCGCGGCCGGGTGGCCTCGCCCGTCGCTCGCTCGACTTCTCCCTCGCGGCGGGGCTCTCGCTGTCGTCTCGGGAACAGCTCGAGTGGCTCGCTCCGTCGCTCGACATCACCGGTCTCCCGGTCGCCCCGCCGGCCGAGTGGGACGACTCGCTGTCCGACGAGCCGCAGATCCACACGGGTCACGCCACCCTCGACCACATCATCCGCACACAGCGGCGGTTCGGCCCCCAGAGCCGGCCTGCGCCGTCGCGTGGGCTGCGGTCCGCGTCGGCGCGCCGTGGCACCCGTGCCGGGCGCGACACCGGGCCCGGCGCCTCCGCCCGGCGCCTGCGGAGCCAGACCGCGCCGATGGTCTCGAACCTCGACATCCAGCGTCTCGTCTCCGGCGACGGGGCCGACACCCGCCCACGGGCCTCACGAGGCGGACCGGCGGGCGCCCCGAGCGCCCGGTCGGGCCCCGGGTACCGACCGGGGCAGGCGGCCAGGGATCGCACGGGGCGCCCAGCTCCCTGGCTCGATCCGCGAGGCGCCCGCTCGTCGGCAGCCGCGCCCATCGCGGGCGGCGCGCTGCACGGCGCGCCCGGCGCGCCGGGTGGCCCGGCCGACTCGTCCGTCACACCGTTCGTCGCGGCGGCGGGCGCTCCGGTCGCCCCTGCGCCGTTCGCCGGTGCCGACGACGACAGCTGGCTCGACGTGCCGCTCCGCGCCGCGCAGTCCGGCGCGGTCGCTGCGCCCGCCACTGCCACCTCTCCCGATCCCGCCCAGGTGGTCGCCGGGCTCGCCGCCGGCCTCGGTGCCGACGGTGGCCCGTCGGGCCTGGGGCTCCGGCGCGCCCACCACGGGCTCCCGCCGAGCATGCGCTCGCCCGAGCGCTCGCCCTCGGCGGTCGCCGCCGGTGCCGGGGCGGCTGCCGATCGCCTCGCTGCCCGCACCGCGGCCCTCGTCGCCGACGCCCCGGTCGGTGGGGCCACGGTCCTCGCGGGTCCTGGCGCGGGCTCCGAGCTGGGTGCGAGCCCGCTGGCGCCTGCTGCCGCTGGCGGGCTGGCTGCGGGTTCCACATCCGGCACGGCGTCGACGGCTCGAGCCTCCGCCTCGTCGGGCGCCGCCGTTGCCTCGACCGCACAGCAGGCGTTCGTCGCCTCGCTCCGCGATCGTCCGCCGGCGCTCGCGCTGGCCACGCCGCCGCGTCGCTCGCACGCCACCGGTGCGGCCGTCAGCAGTGGTGCCGACGCGGGCGCGGCGCCGGGCCTCGCGGCGTTCGAGACCACGGCTGGCGGTGGCGCACCGGCCGGGCGAGGTGGTGCGTTCGACGCCACCTCCGCATCGCCGATGCCCCGCGCGTTCGGCGGCGGTGTCGAGGCGTCGCCGGCCTCCACCGGTGGTCCGCGGTCCACACTCGACCTTCCCGTCGGCGGCCCGCTCGTGGTCACCGACCTGTCAGGCTCCTCGCCCGCGCACGTTGGCGCCACGCCGTCGCTCGCGGGCGCACCTGCGCGCGCCACGGCGGGTCGAGGCGGAGCTGAGGCTGCTCGCGGCCACCGAGGGCTCGGCACCGTCGCTCGCATGGTGAGCCCTGCGGCTCCGGTCGCGGGGGCCTCCAACGCCGCTCCCGGCGTCCCCAGCACCCCGGCCGGCTCGCCGAGCACGGCCAGCGGTGCCGGTCCGTCGTCGTCCTCACCCTCGGCTGGTGAGGCCGTGAGGCTCCTGCGCTCCCTGCCCGATCTGGCCGCCGCGGTCACGTCGCCCACGATGCTCGCCGCCCTCGGCGTGTCGCCCGAGGTGCTCGGCACACCTGCACCACCTGTGGTCCCCGGCCCCGCGGGCAGCGCCGCGTCCTCGCCGTCCCGCCCCACCGCCGAGGTTCCCACCCCGGCGGCGCCCACACGCCACCCGCTCGGCGCGGCGCCGATCTCCTCCGCGCCGGCTGGCGTGGCGCCGACATCGGGCGCGGCGCCGGTGCGGCCCGCCCCTGCCCCGGCGAGTGGCACGTCGGCCGCCGCCTCCGCTGGTGGCCCCGCCGGGTCGGGCGTCGAGGCTCCCCGAGGGGTCCCCACCGCCGACCTGCCGGTCTCGCCCGCGGCCTCCGCACCGGTCGATCCGGGCGAGCGCTTCGCGGCCACGCTCGAACGTCACGGTGGCCCCGCACCTCGGCCGCTGCCCCAGCGCTTCGAGCCCATCGCCCGCGCCATCCTCCCCGACCCGGGGCGTGTGCGCATCGCGGTCGATCCCGCCAGCCGGGCGGCCCTCGCCGAGGCGGGCAAGAAGGCCGCCACCGCCGGCGACATCGTGCACCTCGCGCGTCCGCTCGACGCCACCCAGGCGAGCATCGACATCCTCGCCCACGAGCTCACCCACGTCGCCCATCCGTCGCCGCTCGTCCGGTTCTTCGACGACGACCGCGACAGCCACGAGGAGCGCCTCGCCCGCGAGGTCGGCCAGGTCATGGCCAAGGCCCCGGTCGGCACGCCGCCGATCACCCCGCCGCCCGCGCCCGCGCCCCCGCCCCGACCGTCGGCCGGTGCGCCCGCCGCCGCGGGTGGTGCGGGAGCACCGGGCGCCGCTCCCGCACCTCCGCCGATGGCGGGGCCGGCCGTCGCCGGCACCGGACTGCGTCGCAGCCCCCGTGGGTCGGGTGCGAAATCGATGGGCGCACCGGTGGCCGCCGGCGCCCCCGCGGGCATGCTCGACCCCACTCCGGACGTGCCCGGCAGCACCACCGCTGAGGGTCCGGCCACGGCGGCGGCGGCGGGTATCGACATCGACCGCCTGCTCGACGCGCTCGAAGCGCGCATCATCCGCGAGCTCGAACGGCGCGGCCGCCGCTGGCCGCGGCCGATGTGAGGGGAGTGCCCATGCCGATCGAGAACGACAAGAAGGCCTTCCTCGAGACCGAGACCGGGGTGCGCATCCCGTGTCGGTTCAACCCCGACGAGCTGTCGGTCAGCCGGTCGAACACGTGGAAGGGTCAGGCGATGCCGGGCAAGGGTGTTCCGGTGCTCGCGTACCGCGGCGCGGGGAGCGGGTCGCTGAGCCTCAACCTGGTGTTCGACACCACCGACACCGGCCGCCCGGTCACCGACCACACGAACAAGCTGCTCCAGCTCATGGAGGTCGACACCAGCCTCCCGGGCTACGACGAGGCGTCGGGCAACGGTCGCCCGCCCTGGGTGCAGTTCCACTGGGGCGACTTCCACTCCTTCAAGTCGGTCATCACCTCGCTGTCGCTGAACTTCACCTACTTCTCCTCGGAGGGCAAGCCGCTGCGGGCGCGCACCACCCTCGAGCTCCAGCAGTTCGAACCCGACGACAACTGGGCGCGCCAGAACCCCACGTCGGGCACCCCGAGGCCGCACCGCACACACCTCGTCCAGCCGGGTGAGACCCTCGACCGCATCGCGGCGAAGCACTACGGCACCTCCACGCCGTGGCGCGACATCGCGGCCGCCAACGGCATCGAGGACCCGATGAGCCTGCGGCCCGGCACGCTCCTCGCCATCCCACAGCGCGTCGAATCCCCAGGCGGTCGGTGACCGTGCCCACCGCACTGGTGCAGTCGCCGAAGGTCGCGGTCGGCGGGCGCGATCCGCTCGACGAGTACTGGGCGAAGCGCATGTCGTCGCTCTCGCTCGAGATGCAGTTCCAGGTGCCCACGCGGCTCACGATGCGGTTCACGATGCCGGTGCTCGGCACCCAGGCGCCGGCCTTCCCCTTCGCCATCGAGACGAAGGTCTCGGTCACCTTCCCGATCGAGCGACCCGACGGCGGAGTGAGCTTCGTCCAGCCCTGCGGCGATCTCTTCGTCACCGAGGTGGGCGCCGAGCGCGAGGGCGACACCTTCGGCGAGTTCGTCGTGGTCGCCTACGACGCCTCGTTCCGCCTCACCCGGCGGCACACCGTCACCACCTTCACCGAGCAGAAGGCGTCGCAGATCGTCTCCACGGTGGCCACCGACGCCGGCCTCGAGGCCGGCGAGATCGACGACACCGTCGAAGTCCTCCCCTATGTCCTCCAGTCCGACACCGACTTCGGCTTCGTCACCTCCCTCGCCCGCCGCTACGGCTACGACTGGTGGGTCGACGGCGAGAAGCTCAACTTCAAGAAGCCGCCGGCCAGTCCGGTCAAGGTGCCCGTCAGCGTCGTCGACGATCTCATCCGGTTCTCGGTGAGCACCGCGGCGGTCGCGAACCCCGACGTCACGGTGAACGGCTGGGACCGCGAGAACAAGGCGGTCGTCACCGGACGCGCCTCGGTGGGTGACCTGCCACGCAACGAGCTGCCCGGTGTCAGCGGCGCGAGGAACGGTCTCACGGGCGCCACCCCGCTCGCGACGGCGAGCATCCGCACCGCGACCGCCTCCGAGTCCACCGCGGTGGCCAAGGCGATTGCCGCGCGCCAGATGGCCAGCGCGATCAGCGCGCAGGGCGAGCTCGACGGAGCTCCCGACATCGTGCCGGGCATCGTCGTCGAGGTCACCGGCGAGCACCTCGGTGGCGAGTACCACGTCACCCAGGTCGAGCATCGGTACTCCTCGGCGGGCTACATCACCCGGTTCACCGCGGGCGATCGGGTGCCGTCGGGCATCGCCGACCTGTTGAGCGTCGGGTCGCTGCCCGAGCATCTCGGCGCCCTCACGAACCTGCCGGCGCTCATCCCCGCGACGGTCACCCAGATCGGCACCGGCGACAACCTCGGCCGGGTGAAGGTGAAGTTCCCCTTCCTGTCCGACGAGGACGACAGCCATTGGGCCCGGGTGCTCTCCGCTGGCGGCGGTCCCGAACGTGGCTTCTGGTTCCTCCCCGAGATCGACGACGAGGTGTTGGTCGCCTTCGAGGGTGGCGACACCCGATTCCCGGTCGTCATGGGTGGCCTCTACGGCAGGGTGAACACCCCGGAGGACAAACTCATCAAGGACGGCAAGATCAGCAGCCGTTCGGTGCGCTCCCGGGTCGGTCACTACGTCGATTTCGTCGACGACTCGCCGAGTGAGTCACCGGCCATCGCGCTCGGCCTCGGCAGCGGCGGTACGCCGGGCACCGACTACCGGATGCGCATCGGCGAAGACCGCCTCGACATCGAGGTGCCCGAGGGCACCCCGATCGCCATCAAGGCCGGCAAGGCCCAGATCACCTTCACCGACAGTTCGGCCATCGAGATGCGGGCCGACAACATCACGGTCAAGGCCGACAGCACACTGACCCTCGAAGGCGCCGACGTGAAGGTGAAGGGCACGTCGAGCGTGAAGATCGAGCAGGGGTCGAACAAGATCGGGTTGGACGCCGGAGGCCTCAAGGCCGAGGGCGCCCCGAGGGCGAGCTTCAAGGGTTCGTCCATGCCTGGTGGGACGGCCATCGGGTGAGCGACTTCCAGCCAGCACCCCGCGACGTCCGCCCCGAAGCCGATCCGCACCCGAGCGGGTTCATCGGGCGCGGCCTCGCCTGGCCGATGCGCGTCGACCACACGGGCTCGATCGCGCTGTCGGCGGGCGCCGGCGACCTCGACGGCGCCATCCGGGTCATCATCTCCACGGCGCCGGGCGAGCGTCTGATGCGACCCCAGTTCGGGTGCCGGATCTGGGACCTCCTCTTCGAGCCCATCAATGCCAACACCCTGGGTCTCATGGCGTTCGCCGTGCGGGAGGCCATCGCCCAGTGGGAGCCGCGGGTGCAGGTCGAGAACGTCGAGGTCACACCCGACCCCAACCGGGAGGGCGCTGTGCTCATCGACGTCGACTACCAGGTGCGTGCCACCAACGACCGCCGCAACCTGGTCTACCCGTTCTACGTGATCCCCCGCGAGGAGGACTGACATGGCGTTGCCGAGCCCCGATCTCGACGATCGACGGTTCCAGGACCTGGTCGACGAGGCCAAGCGCCTCATCCCCAGACACTGCCCGGAGTGGACGAACCACAACGTGTCCGACCCGGGGGTCGCGCTCATCGAGCTCTTCGCGTGGATGAGCGAGATGGTGCTGTACCGGCTCAACCAGGTACCCGACCGGTACTACACGAAGTTCCTCGAGCTGGTGGGCATCGAGCTGTTCCCGCCATCGGTGGCCCGCGCCGACCTCACCTTCTGGCTCTCGTCCGTCACCGACCAGGTCGTGCGGGTCCCGAAGGGCACCGAGGTCGCCACCACGCCCCAGGCCGACGGCAGCCAGGTCGTGTTCACCACCACCGAGCTGCTCGAGATCCGTCAGCCCGACATGGTCGCGGCGCTCACCGCGGGGGCCGACGAGCAGCAGTTCACCGACGTGTGGGACGCCCTGCGGTACGAGCGCGACACCGTGCTCTGTTTCGGATCGCAGCCCATGACGCCCGGCGACGCGTTCTATCTCGGCTTCGCCGACTCCCTCGCGGGCAACCTGCTGCGCCTCGACGTCGAGGCGTCGATCGAGGGCATCGGCGTCGACCCGACCCGTCCTCCGCTCGTGTGGGAGGTGTGGTCCGGGGAGGCGTGGATCCCGGCCCGCGTGCACGAGGACTCCACGGGTGGCCTCAACCGCGACGGCGTCGTCGTGCTCGCCGTGCCGCTCGCGCACGAGCCGCTCACCCTCGGCGGCACCCGTGGCTTCTGGTTGCGTGCCCGGCTCACGGTCGCCGCGGCCGACCAGCCGCAGTACCAGGCGTCGCCCCAGGTGCGGCGGGTCGAGGCGGCGAGCCTCGGCGGTACCGTGCGGGCCGAGCACAGCCGGCGGATCGACACCGAGCTGCTCGGCCGCAGCTCCGGTGCGCCGGCCCAGCAGTTCCGCGTCGCCCACCCGCCCGTCCTTCCCCGCGAGGAGGGCGAGCACGTCGAGGTCATCACCCCCGACGGGGTCGAGGTGTGGGAGGAGGTCCCCGATTTCGTCGCCTCCGGGCCCACCGACCGCCACGTCACCATCGACGGTGCGAGCGGCGTCGTCCATTTCGGTCCGCGCATCCGCTACCCCGACGGGTCGGTCCGCCAGCACGGCGCCATCCCCCCGGAGGGTGCCGAGGTGGTCCTCGCCGGGTACCGCACGGGCGGCGGTGCGATCGGCAACGTCGGGGCCGGCACGCTCCGCCAGCTGCGCACCACCATTCCCTACATCGACCGGGTCATGAACCTCGACGCGGCCCGCGGCGGCGCCGACGCCGAGTCCATCGAGAACGCGAAGCACCGCGGCCCGATGACCCTGCGCACCGGTCAGCGCGCGGTCACCGCCCACGACTTCGAGCGGCTCACCCTCGAGGCGTCCGCCGAGGTCGCACGGGCCCGCTGCTTGCCGTCCACCACGCCGGGAGGCCCGGTCCGGGTGCTCGTCGTGCCCCACATCCCGAACCCCGTCGGCGAGCTGTCGATCGACGAGTTCGCCCTCTCCGACGAGCTGGTGACCCGGATCGGAACGCACCTCGACGAGCGGCGCCTCGTGGGCACCCGGGTCGAGATCGGCACGCCGTACTACCAGGGCGTCACCGTCGCCGCGCTCATCAAGTCGCTCCCCGGCCGCCCGCCTGGCCTCGTCCGCCAGCGGGCGCTCGACGCGCTCTACCGGTTCATCAACCCGCTCACCGGCGGTCAGGAGGGCGAAGGGTGGCCCTTCGACACCGACCTCAACGCCGCGAGCGTCGCCCAGCTCATCGAGACCATCGACGGTGTCGACCGGGTCGAGGAGATCCTCTTCTTCGAGTACGACCTGCGGACCCGCACCCGTCACGGCAGCGGCCGCGAGCTGGTGCGCCTCGACGCCCAGTCGTTGTTCCTCTCCGCCCACCACCAGGTGGTCGTCCGATGAGGCGCGACGACTGGCTCCTCGCCCAGCTCCCGATGGGGATGCTCGAGGACGACTTCTTCTGCCGCTTCGTCCGCATCTTCCAGGACGTCGCCACCACCTACCTCGAGAACGTCGACAACCTCGACCACCTCCTCGACACCGCGGTCACGCCGCTGCCGTTCGTCCCGTACCTCGGCTCGTGGATCGGGCTGCGCTCGGTCGACCCGTCGCTGCCCGAAGACCTCCAGCGCCGCATCGTGCGCGAGTCGAGCAGCATCCTCGCCTGGCGGGGCACCCGCCGGGGCGTCGAGCAGTTCCTCCGGTTGATGTGCGACGGCGAGATCTCGGTGACCGAGACCGGTGGCGTCTACCGGGAGGACGACGCACCCACCACCCCGCCACGCATCGAGATCCGGGTCGAGTCCACCGGTTGGGCCACCACCGACGACTTCGTGGCGCTGCTCCTCGACGAGCTTCCCGCCAACGTGCCGGCCCACATCTTCGTGGCCGGCGAGCTGGTGTGGCCCAAGCTTCCCCAGGCGGTCGGCGCATGAGCGACACCAGCATCAGCATCACGTGCCCGGGTTGTGGCACGGTCAGCCACTTCGACCAGCTCCGCCGCGATGCCCAGGAGTTCTGCCGCCGCTGCGACTATCCCCTGTTCTGGGTGCGTTCGGGTGACGCCCCGCTGCCGGTCGACGCCGAGGGCGATTCGGGCCTCCGGCGTCTCCCGGGAGCGGGCGGCCGTCAGGCGGTGGCCTCGCTCGGGTGCCCGCAGTGCAACGAGCCGAACGTCTACACGGCCACGCTCTGCATCCGTTGCGGGGCCGACCTGCGCCCGGCCCCGCCCACCCCGCCGCCGGCGCCGGTGGTCGAGGAGCCGCCGCCTCCGCCGCCACCCGAGCCCGAGCCGATCCCCGCGTTGTGGCCGTACTACGTGGCCTTCATCGGGGTGCCGTTCGCGCTCGCGCTGATCCTGCTCGCCCTCGTCAACTGAACGACGCGAGAGGGCGCGACGCAGCCTCAGTCGCGGCCCCGTCGCGCTCGGCGAGGGCACTCGCCGTCCTCTCAGTCGTCGTCTTCAGGTGGTTCGATCAGCGTGATCGTGACGTTGTGGGACGCAGTCTCGTCGCGCTCGACGGTGACGTCCGTCACCTCGCCTGCGAACGATCCGACCGGGCAGGTCCAGGCGCCCCCGACGAACGAGAAGTTCGGCTTGCACACCCTGACGGTGTAGCTACCGGTCGGCACATTGTGGACCGTGCGGTTCGCGGCGCCGTTGTCGTGGAGGCTGACCGGCCCGATGGCGCCGTCTTCGTCGGTGGTCGGGATCAGGATGACCTGGAAGCTGACGCCTTGCCCGCCGCTGCTCGGGTTGATGTGGACCCGGCCGTATGCGTCGACCTCGATCACGACCGCGTCGTTGGCGCCCGACACGAGCGTGACGTCCGAGGCGCTCCCCGCCCCGTGGCCGTCGTCGTCCCGCGCGGCCACCGAGAAGTCGTAGTCCCCGGGCGGCAGGCCGGTGAGCTGGAAGGTGCCGGTGCCCGGGGTATCTGTGAGGCTGCCCTGTGACGCCCCTGCGTAGGTGAGGGTCGTCCCTGGGACCTCGTCGCCGGTGGTCGCCTCGACGACCTGGACCGTGACTGATGCCGCTTCGACGACGCCCAAGGTGGGGATCGCCGGCTCGGAGCCGGCGCTGACCTCGAGGGTGTACAGCGCGTCGAGGTAGGTGCGTCCCGCGGGGCTCGGCACCCAGGCCCTCAGGTGGTAGCCCGTGTTGGTGGTTGCGGGGACGAAGATGCGGTAGCTCGCCGAGTTGGTCGGTGGTACCTGCTCGGTGAAGGTGACCTCCTCGATCGGGTTGTTGGCGCCGGCCGGTGTGATGGTCAGCTCCACGAGGCCGATCGTCGGGGCGTCGGGGGTGGACGAACCGGAGATGGAGACTGGGATCTCGAGTAGTGCCTCTTGGATGGTGACCGTGGCGGATCGCTCGATGGCAGTCAGCTCACCCGGAGGGAGGTCGAGGTTCTGCGATGCGGAGTTGTGGCCGGTGTCGCTGCCGTCGACCTCGATGCTGTAGCAGCCGGGGACGACGGCGTCGAAGGTCGCCACCCCGATCTCGTCCGTGAGGCTGGGCGCGGTCTGCGACGCCGGATTCGTCGCGTCGTCGGGGCAGTCGCGTGGGACGAGCTGGACCTCGACCCCTTCGAGGAGCTGGTTGCCGACCGCCGACCGAACCGTGATCCGGACGTCGTCGTGTGGAATCGCCTGCAACGTGATGGCGCCGACCACGGCGTTGGCATCGACGCGCCTGTCCCCTCCGACGACGATCGGGTTGACCACGATCGGGGTGTCGCTGTAGTCGTCGGCGGCGAAGCCCTCCTTGCTGACCTTCAGATAATACGAGTCGCCGTCATCGACGCCGCTGATCGCGAAGCTGCCGTCGTCGTCGGTGAGGTCGACCAGTGCGTTGCCATCGATGTTCGTGACGACCTGGCCGTCCGCGTCGACGAGTTGGACGGACACATCGCTGTGGTCGTCGAGGGGGATGCCGCCGGCCACCAGCGACACCACGCCCTCGACGGTGCTCTGCATGTTGATCATCGCGACGGGCTCGCTGCGGGTGCTGCCCGCAGCGAGGTTCCAGCACAGCTCGACGGGCAGTGTGAGCGGCGCGTGGTTGAACCCGTCGAACTCCAAGCGGTAGCAACCCGGCGGCAGCTCGATGGAGTACTCGCCGACTCCGGCCCCTGGGGTGAAGCCGCCGTCGGCGAGGGTCGCCACGGGATCGGGGCCGACGCCGTACACCTCGATCGTGAGGTCCTCGACGACTTGGTCGTGCTGGTTGAGGATGGTGAGGTTCAGCGTGGCGGGGAGCTGTTCGAGATCGAGGATGGGGTCGAGCTCGACGTCGTCGCCCCAGTTCAGAGGGGGATACACGTCGAGTGGGTCGATGTCGGGGTCGATGGTGCCGTCGGGGGCGAGATAGATGGTGCGCGGGATGTAGCCCTCGGCCTCGAGCTCGATGATGACGGGGTTGCCGCGGGTGCTCTCGTCGAGCCCGGTGATCTCCCACCAACCCCCGTTTGGATCATCGATCCACCGGACCTCGATGCGATCGTCGGATCCCGCCTGAGTGGCCGAGACGTTGACGTCGTCGTCGAGCAGCTGGGTGCCGCCACCGACCAGCTCGCCGCGGACCTGGAAGCGCACCTTTGCCAACGGCCGGAAGATGACGTTCTGGACCTCCAGGGTCCCGACGCCGATCGTGAAGGTGGAGAGCTCGGGCATGAGGTCGAGCGTGTAGCCGTCGCGCTCTGCTTCGATCTGGTAGGTGCCGGGATCGAGCTCGTCGAAGGTATAAGTCGACACGCCACTGCCGAGGGCGACCTCACGTGGCGCTCCGGACGGGTCGAGCACGATGTTGCCGGCCTGATCGAGGAGGCGGACGGTGGCTCCTCCGAGCGGTGTGTCGTTCTCGTCGGGCGAGGCGACAGGGTCCTGCCCCGCCGGAATGGCCGTGATGGTGCCACTCACGCTGCCCTTGGCTTCGAGCCGCTTGGCCGGAATGATGTGGATGACGGGCCCCACGACGACGTCGAACACCAGCTCGGTGAATCGGAGCGGGTCACCTGGCCCAGGGTTGTAGCGAGCACGCATGGTGTATCGGCCTGCGGGAGCATCGTCCATGTTGAACGCAACGCCCACGGCGTCGGGGGTGAGCAGACCGGCGGTGAACGCGGTGAGGTGGGTCGGTGCATCGTCGGTGGGACCCTCGAGGATGGTCAGCTCGACGCGACTCATCGCATCACCGACGTTGATGAGGGCGCTGCTCTCCCCGTACTCGAGGACCACCATGCCTTCGACGTAGGTGTTCCGGGGCTCGAGGACGAGCGTTCCGACGTCGTCGGCGGCGGGGAGCCCCGGGAAGGTATCGGGCACGAAGCCGTCCGCTGCGTAGGTCGCCGAGCTGCGTACGTAGGGGATCGATACCTCGGCCTCGCCGAAGATGGGTCCTGCGTCGCCAGCGAAGCTGAACTGGCCCG
>CAZAVX010000022.1:0-8686 GCA_964488835.1 uncultured Iamiaceae bacterium
CGAGGACCAGGTCGTCGGCGCTCATGAACCTGTTGTACCTGACCGGTGTGACAGCGAGGGGGACCGACCCGTCGCGGACGCCCGGGCCCGGGCCGGAGCGGCGGGCGGGAGCCCCCTCAGCACGTGAACTGCGCGGCGTGGCGCTCGACGACGATGGGTTCGACGTGGCGCTCGATGACCGCGAGGTGGTCGGGGTGGGTGCTGTAGGCGAGGAACGCCGCCTCGTCGGCGAAGTCGGCGACCACGGCGAAGTCGGCGTTGGTGGGACGGAGGCCGAGGTCGGCGCCGACGGTGTAGTGCTCGATGGCGGGGATGGTGTCGGGCAGGGCCCGCAGCGCCGTGGCGAGGGTTTCGATGTCGGCGGGGTCGGTGCCCTCGGCGAAGCGGAACACCACGCAGTGGCGGATCACTGGAGCCCCCGGTAGGCGCCGCCGTCGACGGGCACCGCGGCCCCGACGATGAACTTCGCCTGCTCGGAGCACAAGAACGCGCAGACCGCCCCGAAGTCGTCGGGCTCGCCGACGATGCCGGCCGGCACGCCGGCCGCCGCCTGGGCCGGATCGACCCCGAGGTCACGCATGCGGTCGGTCATGTGGAGTCCGGGCTGCACCGAGTTCACCGTGACCCCGTCCTTCGCGACCTCGAGGGCGAGGGTCTTGAGGAACCCGGTGACCCCGGCGCGGGCGGTGTTGGAGAGGATGAGCGTGGGGTTCGGCTGGCGGACGGTGCCCGAGGTGATGGCGACGACCCGGCCCCACTTCTGGGCCTGCATGTCGGGCACCGCGGCGATGCACATCGCCACCGTGGACAGCAGGTTCAGTTCGACCGCCGGCAGGTAGGCCTCGAGCGGTGTCGAGGCGAAGGTGCCGGCAGGTGGCCCGCCAGCGTTCGGGACGAGGATGTCGACTCCGCCGAGGGCCTCCTTCGCCGCCTCGACGAAGCCGGTGGCCCCCTCGGGCGTGCTCACGTCCGCGGTGATCGGCACCGCGAGCTCGCCGAGCGACGCCGCGGCGCGTCCGATGCGCTCGGTGTCCCGGCTGCAGATCGCCACCTGTACGCCGGCCTGCACGAGCGCCTTGGCCGCCGAGTAGCCGAGTCCTGCCGACGCGCCGGCGACCGCGGCGCGCCGTCCACTGATGCCCAGGTCCATGCCCGAACCCTACGCGAGTGGGCTCGGGTCGATCGGCGGGACTCCCGCCGAGGAGTCCCGCCCCCGCTCCGGCGGCCGGTCGGGACGTTCAGTACGCGCCGAGCTCGCGGAGGCGGTCGTCGGAGATGCCGAAGTGGTGGGCGATCTCGTGGGCCACGGTGTGGGCCACCCGGCGGCGCAGGTCGTCCTCGTCCTTCGCGAGCCGCAGGTGGTTGAGGCGGAAGATCGTGATGCGGTCGGGCAGCACCGAGGAGTAGGAGATCGGGCTGCGGCGGGTGAGGCTGATGCCCTCGTAGAGGCCGAGCAGACGACGCCCGTGGCGGGCCTGGTCGCGGGACGGGCGGTCGGCGGTGACGATCGCGACGTTGTCCATGTACGCGGCGAGATCGTCGGGGATCAGATCGATCGCCTCCCCGACGAGCTCGTCGAAGCGTTCGGGGCTCAGGTCCATCACCATGGCCACCATCCTGGCCGTAGAGTCGGCCCCATGTCCGTCGCCCCGCCCATCGACCAGACCGACGAGTGGGCCGCGCTGGTCGCCCATCAGGCCCGGATCGCCCCCCGTCACCTGCGCGAGCTCCTCGTCGAGCCCGGCCGGTCCGACCGCCTCACCCTCGACGTGGCCGGCATCCACGCCGACCTCTCGAAGCACCGCGTCACCTCCGAGACGATCGACCTGCTGGTGGCGCTCGCCGGGCGCGCGGGGCTGCCCGAGCGCATCGCGGGGATGTTCCGCGGTGAGCACCTCAACACCACCGAGGACCGCGCCGCGCTCCACGTCGCGTTGCGCATGCCGGCGGGCACCACGCTCGAGGTCGACGGGGTGGATGTCGTCCCGGAGGTGCGCGCCGAGCTCGACGCGATGGCAGCCTTCGCCCGGCAGGTGCGCAGCGGCGAGTGGCGGGGGGTCACCGGTTCGCCGATCCGTGCCGTCGTCAACATCGGCATCGGTGGGTCCGACCTCGGCCCGGCGATGGCCACCCAGGCGCTGCGCGCCCACACCGACCCCGAGCGGATCCACCGCTTCGTCTCCAACGTCGACGGCGCCGATCTCCACTGGGCGCTCCACGATCTCGACCCGTCCACGACGCTCTTCGTCGTCGCGTCGAAGACCTTCACCACCCAAGAGACGCTCGCGAACGCCCGTGCGGCCCGCCGCTGGCTCACCGACGAGCTCGGCCCCGACGCGGTCGGTCGCCATTTCGTCGCCGTCTCCACCAACGCCGACGCGGTGGCCGACTTCGGCATCGACACGAGCAACATGTTCCGGTTCTGGGACTGGGTCGGGGGCCGCTTCTCGCTGTGGTCGGCGATCGGGCTGTCGCTGATGATCGCCATCGGCCCCGAGGCCTTCGACGACCTGTTGGCCGGAGCCCACGAGGTCGACGAGCACCTGCGATCGGCGCCGCTCGACCAGAACCTCCCGGTGCTGATGGGGCTCATCGGGGTCTGGTACGCCGACTTCTTCGGATGGGGCTCCCACGCGGTGCTGCCCTACGCCGAGGAGCTCGCTCGGTTCCCCGCCTACCTCCAGCAGTTGGAGATGGAGAGCAACGGCAAGTCGGTCACCCTCGCGGGCGAGTCGGTGCGGTGGGCAACCGCGCCCGTCGTGTGGGGCGAGCCGGGCACCAACGGCCAGCACGCGTTCTTCCAGCTCCTCCACCAGGGCACCCAGGTGGTTCCCGCCGACTTCATCGGGGTGATCGAGCCGAACCACCCGCTGCACGACCAGCACGACCTGCTGGTCGCGAACCTCTTCGCCCAGACCGAGGCGCTCGCCATCGGCCGCACCGCCGAGGAGGTGCGTGCCGCGGGCGTTCCCGACCACCTCGTGCCCCACAAGGTGTTCGAGGGCAACCGCCCGAGCACCACGTTGCTCCTCGACCGCCTCGACCCCCGCACGCTCGGGGCCCTCGTCGCCCTCTACGAGCACAAGGTGCTCACCCAGGCCGCCGTCTGGGGCATCAACGCCTTCGACCAGTGGGGCGTCGAGCTGGGCAAGGAGCTCGCGAACCGCATCGTGCCCGAGCTCGACCCGACGGGCGAGGTCGGCACCCACGACCCCTCCACCACCCGGCTCATCGAGCGCTACCGGCGCCGCCGACGCAGCTGAGGGCCCGCCGACGCAGCTGAGGGCCCGCCGACGCAGCTGAGGGCCCGCCGACGCAGCTGAGGCACCGCCGAGCGGGCGACGACGGGCTCCGGTACTGTCCGCGACATGAGATAGGAGTCGGGACCCGGGAGAGATCGGGAGTCGCCATGCCCAGCACCGACCGCATCCGCAACGTCGCCCTCGTCGGCCACAGTGGCTCGGGGAAGACCTCCCTGGTCGAGGCCATGGCGTACCGCGCCGGCCTCATCCCGCGACTCGGGCGCACCGAGGACGGCACCACCCTCGCCGACACCGATCCCGAGGAGATCGCCCATCGCATCTCCCTCTCGCTGTCGGTCGTGCCGCTCGACTGGAAGGGCTACCGCCTCAACCTCATCGACACGCCCGGCGATCCCGACTTCGAGGGCGAGGTCCGGGCGGCGCTCGCGGTCGCCGACGTCGCGGTGGTCGTGGTGAGCGCCGTCGACGGCATCCAGGTCGGCACCGACAACGCGTGGCGGCTCTGCGACGAGCTCGGCGTGCCCCGGCTCGTGTTCGTCAACAAGCTCGACCGCGAGCGGGCGTCGTTCGACCGCACCCTCGAGGCGCTGCGCGAGCGCTACGGCGACTCGATCGAACCGCTCGAGCTGCCGATCGGGGAGGAGGCGGGCTTCCACGGGGTGGCCGACGTGCTGACCGAGCGGGCCTACGTCTACGACTCGGGCCGGGCCGAGGAGACGGCGGTGCCGCCCGAGCTGGCCGACCGGGAACACCAGGTGCACGACGAGGTCGTCGAGGCGATCGTCGTCGGCGACGACGAGATGCTCGAGCGGTTCCTCGAGGGCGACGAGCCCCCGGTCGAGGAGTTGGAACGCACGTTGATGCACGAGCTCGTCGAGCTCGCGGCCGTTCCCGTGCTCGAGGGCGCGGCCACGGTGCCGATCGGCTCGGACCGACTGTGCGACTACCTCTGTGAGGTCGCGCCCTCCCCGACCGATCGTCCGCCGGTCACCGTGAAGGCCGGCGACACCGAGACCGAGGTCGCGCCCGATCCCTCCGGTCCGCCGCTCGCGTTCGTGTTCAAGACCGTCGCCGACCCCTACGTCGGGCAGATCTCGTTGTTCAAGGTGCTGTCGGGCACGGTCCGCGCCGACGACCACCTCGTCAACCGGCGGTCGGGGGCCGACGAGCGCCTCCACGGCATCTTCCTCCTGCGGGGCGACAAGCAGGAGCCGGTCGACGAGGTGGTGGCCGGCGACATCGCCGCGGTCGCGAAGCTCACCGCCACCGAGACCGGCGACACCCTGACCCCGCGCGACCAGCCGGTCGAGGTGCCGCCCATCGCCTGGCCCGAGCCGGTGCACGCCGTCTCCCTGAAGCCGCGCACCCAGGCCGACGAGGACAAGCTGCCGAGTGCGATCGCCCGGCTCCGTCAGGAGGACCCGGTGCTCGTGCTCGAGCACGTCGACGAGACGCACCAGACGCTGTTGCGCGGCACCGGCGACACGCACCTGTCGGTCACCCTCGAGCGGCTCGCCCGCAAGTTCGGCGTCCAGGTCGACGTCGAGCCGGTGCGCGTCGCCTACCGGGAGACGATCACCGTCCCCGCCTCGGCGGAGGGGCGCTACAAGAAGCAGTCGGGCGGCCACGGGCAGTTCGGCGTCGTGAGCCTCGAGCTCGAGCCGCTCGAGCGGGGCGGGGGGTTCGAGTTCGTCGACAAGATCGTCGGCGGGGCGATCCCCCGGCAGTTCATCCCCGCCGTCGAGCGCGGCATCGCCGACACGATGGCCGAGGGTGGGGTGCTGAAGGGGTACCCGGTGGTCGACGTGCGGGCGATCTGCGTCGACGGCAAGGCCCACTCGGTCGACTCCTCGGAGATGAGCTTCCGGGCCGCCGGGCGGCTCGCGTTCCGTGAGGCGATGGAAGCGGGCCAGCCGGTGCTCCTCGAGCCGGTCTCGGAGGTGGTGGTCGTCGTGCCGTCGGAGCTGCAGGGCGACGTGATGGGTGACCTGTCGGCGCGCCGGGGTCGGGTCGTCGGCACCGAGCAGGCGGGGCGCGACGGCGTGGCCATCACTGCGCTCGTCCCCTCGTCGGAGCTCGTGCGCTACGCGGTCGAGCTGCGGTCACTCACCGCGGCGCGGGGCCGGTTCACCGCCCGCCACGCCCAGTACGACGTGATGCCCCCGAACCTCGCGGCCGCGGTCGAGCCGAGGGCCTGACCGACGTTTCGGGCCCCGGGCGTCCGGGCAGGGCCCGGGGATGGGAAGAACGAGCAGGGTCGCGGTCGTCACCGGCGGGTCGGGAGGTGTCGGGCGTGCCGTCGTGCGCGAGCTGGCGTCTCGCGGGTTCGACGTCGCGGTGCTCGCCCGCGGTGCGGCCGGACTCGCTGGTGCGGTCGACGACGTCGAGTCGGCCGGCAACCGGGGACTCGGCCTCGAGGTCGACGTCGCGGACTGGGACGCGGTCGACGACGCGGCCGGGCAGGTCGAGGCGGAGCTCGGACCGATCGACGTGTGGGTCAACAACGCGATGGTCACCGTCTTCTCCTGGAGCTGGGAGGTGTCGCCCGAGGAGTACCGGCGGGCGACCGAGGTGAACTACCTCGGGGTCGTCCACGGCACGCTCGCCGCGCTCGCCCGGATGCGGCCCCGCGACGCCGGCCGGATCGTGAACGTCGGTTCGGCGCTCGCCCACCTCGGCATCCCGCTCCAGGCGCCGTACTGCGCGTCGAAGTTCGCGGTGCGGGGCTTCACCGAGTCGGTGCGGGCCGAGCTGGTGCACGAAGCCAGCGGCGTCGTGCTGTCGGAGGTCCACCTGCCAGCGGTGAACACGCCGCAGTTCGACTGGTCGCTCGCGAAGCTCGACCGTCGACCCCAGCCGGTCGAACCGATCTACCAGCCCGAGGTGGCGGCCCGCGAGATCGTCGACGCGGCCTTCGACGGGCGCCGCTCGAGCGTGCTCGGCGTGTGGAACCGGGGGGTCGTGTGGGCGACGAGGCTCGTGCCCGGGGTCGCGGCCCACTTCGCGGCGGTCAGCGCGGTCGACGGCCAGCTCACCGACGAGCCGATCGAGCCTGATCGCCCCGCGAACCTCCACGCCCCCGCCGACGCCGGGGCCGACCGGGGCGCGAGGGGTCGGTTCGACGAGCGCGCCGACGGCATGCGTACGCCGGCGTTCTGGCGGTCGTTCCCCGCCACCCTCGGCCAGCTCGGGGCCGCGATCGGAGCGGCCTGGCGCTGGCGTCGGGACCGATCCGACCGGACGGCTGCGTTGCGCCCGCATTGAACGGGGTCGCGACCTACCCTTGGCACGTGGGGTTCTGGGAGCGGCAGGTGGTGCCGCGGGTCATCAACCTGATGATGGGCACGGAGGGGTTCGCCAAGCTCCGGCGGCGCACCGTCGGCGCGGTCCACGGCGAGGTCCTCGAGGTGGGCTTCGGGTCGGGGCTCAACGTCCCCCACTACCCCGAGGCGGTCACGAGGGTGTACGCCGTCGACCCCTCGGAGGTCGGACGGGAGCTGGCCGCCGGGCGCATCGCCGAGTCGCCGGTGCCGATCGAGTACGTCGGCCTCGACGGCGAGGAGCTCCCCCTCGCCGACCACAGCGTCGACACCGCGCTCAGCACCTGGACGCTCTGTACGATCCCGCACCCCGACCGGGCCCTCCGTGAGATCGCCCGGGTCCTGAAACCAGGTGGCACCTTCCACTTCCTCGAACACGGTCACGCGCCCGACGAGAAGGTCCAGCGATGGCAGCGCCGCCTCGACCCGGTGCAGCGGCGCATCGCCGGCGGCTGCCACCTCGACCGACGGATCGACGGGCTCGTCCGCGAGGCCGGCTTCGACATCGACGAGTTGCACACCTTCTACGTCGCGGGTCCGAAGTCGATGAGCTACATGTACGCCGGTCAGGGCCGGGTGGCGGCCGTCTCCGACTCCGACTCCGGCTCCGGCGCCTGAGCGGGGTCCTCCCCGCGGTCGCCGTCGTGCCGCTCGACGCGGTGGGCGTCGTGGTCGGGCACGAGGAACGTCGCGAGCGCGACGGTGACGAGCGACAACACGACGCCGACGGCGAAGGGCCCGACGAACGCCTCGGCCCGGCCCGAATCGTCGTAGACGGCCGACATCACGGCGATGCCGAACGCGTTGCCGATCTGGAGGGTCATCCGCTGGAGGGCGGTGGCCATGCCGAGGTCGGTCTCGGGCACCGAGTTGGCGAGGGCCGCGGTGACCGGCGGCCGGGCGATGCCGTTGCCGAGGCCCTGGGCGAGCAGGGCGATGCACACCACGGCGAGCAGGGCCTGGGCGCTGCCGAGGACGAACGCGGCCATGGAGACGGCGAGGGACGTGCCGCCGATGAGCGCCGCCGGCCGGGTACCGAGTCGGGCGCCGAGCTGGCCCCCGATCGGGGAGGCGAGCGAGTACACGCCGGTGCGCAGGAGCATGAAGATCGAGGTCGTCGTGGCGGTGAGCCCGAACGCGTCGCGCAGGGCGATCGGCGAGAGGACGAAGGGCCCCATGTAGGTCGCGCCGAGGAAGACCGAGGTGAGGAGGGTGAACGTGAAGTTGCGGCGTCGGAGGAACTCGAGGGGCACGAGCGGCGCCTCGGCCCGTCGCTCGACGACGACGAACAGCCACACCGCCGGCCCGAACAGCGCGGCGGCGGCGAGGATCACCGGGTGGTCGAACCCCCAGGTGGGACCTTGGCCGATCGTGAGCATCGCGCAGCCGACCACCGCGGTGAGCGCCGCGGCGCCCGGCAGGTCGAAGCGCACCCGCTTCGGCTCGCTCTCGGGCAGGATCACCGCGGCGGCGGCGAGGGCGAGGGCGGCGAGCGACGCCTGGATGACGAAGATGAGCCGCCAGCCGACGAGGTCGACGAGCGGGCCGCCCACCGCGAGACCGATCGCCGGTGCGCCGGCGGCGACGAGCGACCAGTAGCCGATGGCCTTCACCCGGTCCCGCGGGGCGAACACCAACATGACGAGGGCCATCGAGGTCGGCTGGGTCGCCCCACCAACCATCTGCGCGAGCGACCGGAGGCCGATGAGGCTGAAGGGGTCCCACGCGAGGGCGGTCGCCGCGGCCACTGCCGTGGCCACCGTGAAGCCGGTGAGGTAGACGCGCCGGTGCCCGTAGAGGTCGCCGAGCTTGCCGAGCACGGGCAGCGACAGCGCCGAGAGCAGCATCGGCGCGGAGATCACCCAGGTCAGCACCGAGGTGGTGGTGTCGAACTCCTCGGCGATGTCGGTGAGCGACACCGAGAGGATCGTGATCGGGAACGAGGTGGCGAACATGCCCGCCAGCGCCGCCCAGAGGACCCAGCGTGAGTAGGTGCCGCGGGCCTCGAGGCGGGCTCGGACCCGGGAGCGGAGCGGGGCGTGGGCAGGGGGAGTTGACGACACCGAATCGCCAACTCTACCGGCGGCGCCAGAGGGCGCTGTC
>CAZAVX010000022.1:8786-31289 GCA_964488835.1 uncultured Iamiaceae bacterium
GGGAGTTGACGACACCGAATCGCCAACTCTACCGGCGGCGCCAGAGGGCGCTGTCCGCCCCCCCGATGGTCACCTCGCGGTCCTCCTGCGCGGACGCGGATGTACGGGTAGGCTGCGAGCGGTCGCGGGCGACCGCCTGCGGGGCGGAGGTGAAGGGCATGGGGATCTTCGGTCGGAGGCGCTCCGGCGACCTCGTTCGCGCCACGGCTCGGGTCGTGTCGTCATCCCAACCGCCACCGCACGCGACCTACTCACCGCTGAAGATGGACCTGGTCGTGCAGGCCGACGGTCTCGAACCCACCGCCGTGGCCTTCAACCAGCGGGTCGCTCGATGCTCGAAGTTCCCGCTTCCCGGCCAGACCATCCCGGTCGAGATCCGCCTCGCCGACCCCACCTCGGTGAAGGTGGTGTGGGACGAGGTCCCGACCCGTGGTCAGATGGGGCAACAGCAGAGCCAGGCCATCGCCGAGGCCATGCGAGGTGGCGCGGCCCCCACCCGACCCGTAGCCGGCGACCCCATCGCGTCGCTCGAGCGCCTCGCTCAGCTCCACCGGTCCGGGGTGCTGAGCGACGAGGAGTTCGCCGCCGCGAAGGCCCGGATCCTCGACGAGGGATAGGCGATCCGGCGCGACCCTCAGGTCTGGTCGGGGCGGACCACCACGACGGGGCACGGCGCGTGGTTCGCCACCTGCTGGCTCACCGAGCCGAGGAGGAGACCGGTGAACCCGCCGAGGCCGCGCGCCCCGACGACGACGAGGTCGGCGCCCTCGGCCACGTGGAGGAGCGAGCGGGCGGGCAGGTCGTTGATCAGCGTGCGCACGATCTCGACGCCGTCGGTGTCGTGGTCGGCGAGGATGCGGTCGAGGGTGGCGGTGGCGGCCTCCTCGTCGAAGTCGGGCTGGAACTCGGCCACCGGTTGGACGAGCACCGACCAGGCCATCACCACCTCGAGGGTGGCGCCCCACTGGCGCGCCTCCCTGATCGCCCACTCGAGGGCCGCGTGGGCCCCCTGCGAGTCGTCGACCCCGACCACGATGCGCCTCATCGGCACATCATCGCCCAGAGCCGGGGCGGCGGGGAGCAGGACAGCAGTCGGGCGCGCATCCGTCGGGGCGGGCACCCATCGAGCCGAGGGCGCGCCGCGGTCGGCTCGGGTCGAGACGCTCTTCGACGAGCTCGCGGACCATGGCGACGAAGCGGGGGTCGATCCCCGGCGTCGGCACCCGCACCATCGTGATTCCCGCCTCGGCGGCGGTCGCGGCGGCCTGGGTGTCGAGGTCGAACACCACCTCCTGGTGGTCGGAGACGAACCCGATCGGCACGACCACGACGGTGTCGACGCCCTCGTCGGCGAGCTCGCGCAGGCGGTCGTTGACGTCGGGTTCGAGCCACGGCACCTGGGGCGGACCGCTGCGCGACTGCCAGACCAGCTCGCGGTCGAGCTCGGGAGCGACCGCGTCGGCCACCAGGCCGACGGCGTCGTGGAGCTGGGCGACGTAGTCGCTCGTGGCGGCCATCGACACCGGCAGCGAGTGGGCGGAGAACAGCAGACGTGCCCGAGCGCGTCGGTCGGGCTCGAGCCGGTCGAGCGCGTCGAGGAGACCGGACCGGAAGGGCTCGACGAACCCCGGGTGGTTCCAGAACTGGCGGAGCTTGTCGATGACCGGGGCGCGTTCGCCGACCGTGGCACGGGCCCGCTCGATGTCCTCGAGGTACTGCCGGCACCCGGAGTAGGAGCTGTAGGCGGAGGTGACGAACGCCAGCGCCCGCTCGACCCCGTCGGCGGCCATCGTCGCGACCGTGTCGGGCAGGAGCGGGTGCCAGTTGCGGTTGCCCCAGTACACGGGGAGGTCGAGCCCGGCCCGCCCCAGCTCCTCGGTCAGCGCAGCGACGAGCGCCCGGTTCTGGGCGTTGATCGGCGACACCCCGCCGGTGGTGGTGAGGTACTGCTCGGCCACCTCGGCGAGGCGCTCGGGCGGCACGCCACGACCCCGGGTGACGTTCTCGAGGAACGGCATGACGTCGTCGGGTCCCTCCGGGCCACCGAAGGAGACGACGACCACGGCGTCGTAGGCGGGAGCAGGCACGCCTCGATCTTCGCGGGTCCACCCCTGTGGTGCTAGACCAGTGCCAGCCCACGCCATGCGTGGACATCCAGCCCGCCCACGCCGTGCGTGGGTCCTCGAGGAGGGAACACGTGAACGCTGTCGTCATCTACGAGAGCCTCACCGGCAACACCCGGGAGGCGGCCGAGCTCATCGCGGCAGGCCTGCGGGCCGAGGGTGTCGACACCGACGTGTTCAACATCACCGCCATCGACCTCGCGGCGCTGGCCGCCGCCGACCTCGTCATCGTCGGCAGCTGGGTCGACGGGATGATCTTCGTCGGCCAGCGTCCCGGCCGAGCGGGACGGCTCCGCAACCTCCCGGTCATCGACGGCAAGCGAGCGGCGGTGTTCTGCACCTACGCGGTCGACCCGGGCAAGACCCTCAGCAAGCTCACCGACATCGTCAGCGAGCGGGGTGGCGAGGTCATCGGCGGCGTCGCCCTCCACCGCAAGCGGCTGGCCGAGGGCGCTCAGGACTTCGTCGACCGGCTCCTCGGCGCGCTCGCCGTCTGACGCGCCCGCACCGGCACCACCACCACCCCACCGTCGTCGTCGCGCAGCACCCGCACCGACGCTCCGTAGTGCTCGCCGACGATCGGCTCGGTGAGCACCGCCTCGGGCTCGCCGAGCGCGACCGTTCGGCCGTTGCTCATGAGGAGGAGCCGGTCGGAGAACTGCCCGGCGAGGGTGAGGTCGTGCATGGCGGCCACGACGGTGAGGCCGCGGTGGTGGCGCAGCTCCTCGACGAGCTCGAGCACCTGTTGCTGATGGCCGACGTCGAGGGCGCTGGTGGGCTCGTCGAGGAGGAGCACCGGCGCGTCCTGGGCCAGCGCCCGGCCGAGCACGACCCGCTGGCGCTCGCCGCCGCTCAGGGTGCCGAGCGTCCGGGCGAGCACGTCGCGCAGCTCGAGCTGGTCGGCGACCTCGGCGACGACGTCGAGGTCGTGGGGTCGCTCGGTGCCGAGGTGGGAGATGTAGGGGCTGCGGCCGAGCAGCAGGTAGTCGGCGACCGTCATGTCGGGTGGGATGACCGGCGACTGCGGGACGAACGCCACGGCGCGGGCGAGCTCGCGCCGTGCGAGCCGCTGGTGGTCGACCCCGCCGACGGTGATCGACCCCTCGTGGGCGACGAGCCCGAGCACGGCCCGCAGGAGCGAGGACTTGCCGGCGCCGTTGGGTCCGATGAGGCCGAGCCACTCGCCGTCGCCGACGGCGACCGAGACCCCGTCGACGGCCCGGAACTCGCCGAAGGAGACGGCGACGTCGTCGAGGACGAGCCGACTCATCGGACCGCCCGCCTGCTGGTGTGGAGCACGACGGCGAAGAACGGGGCGCCGAGGAACGCGGTGATGACCCCGATCGGCAGCTCGGCGGGGCTCGCGAGCGTGCGGGCGGCGATGTCGGCGACGACGAGGAACGCCGCTCCGCCGAGCAGCGAGAGCGGCAGCACGAGTCGGTAGCTCGACCCGACGACGAGACGGATGGTGTGGGGGACGATGATGCCGACGAAGCCGATGAGCCCGCTGACCGCCACGGCGGCGGCGGTGCCGAGCGTGGCGAAGGCGACCACGACGAGGCGCACCCGTTCGGTGCGCACCCCGAGGGTGTCGGCCTCCTCGTCGCCGACGCTCATCACGTCGAGCAGCCGGCGGTGCAGGAGGATCGCGGTCGCGCTGACCAGCACGTAGGGGAGGATGAGCAACACCTCCCGCCAGCCGGAGGTGGCGAGCCGCCCGAGGATCCACGAGTAGACCTGCCGGAGCGTGTCGGACTCGCGCTGTTGCACGTAGGTCTGCGCGGCGGTGAGGAACGCCGCGGTGGCGACTCCGGCGAGGATGAGGGTGGCGGCGTTGCGCCCGGTCTCTCCGGAGCGGCCGAGCAGCCAGGCGAGCGACACGCCGACGAACGCACCGAGGAACGCGAAGAGCGGCGTGGCGTCGACCGGCCAGCTCGACGAGTCGGGTCCGTAGGCGATGGCGAGGGTCGCGCCGAGCCCGGCGCCGGCCGCGACGCCGAGCAGGTAGGGGTCGGCGAGGGGGTTGCGGAACACCCCCTGGTACGCCGCGCCCGAGAGGGCGAGCATGCCGCCGACCAGCGCGCCGAGCACCACCCGCGGCATGCGGATCTGCCAGAGGATGTCGGCCTGGCGGTCGCTGAGCCCCGGGCCGACGTCGACGCCCGGGATCGTCGAGAGCAGCTCGGACAGCACCCCCCGCGAGGAGAGGCTGGCAGGCCCGAACAACACCCCGAGCAGGACCGATCCGACGAGGCCGCCGAGGCCGACCGCCACCCACCGCCCGCGCAGCCGGCTCGGGGCCAGCTGGGCGGGCGCGTCGGGGCGGATGATCGCCTCGACGGTGGTGCGGGTGGGACGGTCGCTCATCGGGGCCTCAGCGGACCGGCTCGAGCGCGGCGATCGCCGTGGCGACGTCGCGCAGATGGTCGACGATGCGAGGCCCCCAACGGGAGGCGACGTCCTCGTCGACCTCGATGACCCCGCCACTGGTGACCGCCCGCAGGTCGGCCCAGCCGGGTCGGGCCGCGACCGTCTCCGCGCTCTGGCCGCAGCAGTCGGCGTCGGCGAGGAAGATGAGATCGGGGTCGGCCTGGATGATGTACTCCTCGGAGAGCTGGGGGTACCCGCCCGACGTGCCGTCGGGATCGGCGGCGTCGGCGATGTTCACGAGGCCGAGCTCGGCGTACACCTGGCCGATGAACGTCTGCGAGGTGACCGTGTAGTAGAGGTCGTCGAGCTCGTGGAAGTAGGTGAGGCCGTCGGCGTGGTCGGGGAGGTCGGTGCGGATCGCCTCGATGTCGGCCTGCATCTGCCCGACGAGCTCGGCGGCGTCGCCCACGTGGCCCGTCGCCGCGCCGAGCAGCTCGATCTGACGCCAGACACCGTCGAGGTCGGCGGCGGCGTCGAGGAACAGCACGGGGATGTCGAGCAGCTCGAGACCCTCGACGAGGTCACCGGGGTCGTAGGACACGAGGACGAGGTCGGGCTCGTGTTCGGCGATCGCCTCGACGCTCGGGTCATAGGCCGACATCTCGGTGACCGGCGCCTCCGGCGGGTAGTACGAGAACTCGTCGACGGCGACGACCTGGTCGCCGGCACCGATGGCGAAGACGATCTCGGTGAGCGATCCCGACATCGAGACGATGCGCTCGGGTCGGGCCTCGATGGTGACCTCGCCGCGGTCGTCGGCGACGGTGACGGGGAACGTCCCCTCGGCATCACCGTCGCCGGACCCGTCGGGGTCGGCGTCGGTGCCGGCGTCGGTGTCGGTCGAGTCGCTCGTCTCCGGGCGATCGCCCGAGACCGGGACGGCCCCGCCGTCGTCGTCGCCGCAGGCGGCGAGCAGCAGGACGAGGAGCGCCACGAGGAGCGGGACGAGGCCCCTCCGGCGGGTACGACGATCTGACATGTGAGGCATCCTCCGATGGAAGCTCGGAAGGATGAAGAGAGCCCGCCGGCGGCTGCCGGACGAACCACCCTTCTTCCGAGGGCTGATGTTCGTCGACATGGGGCAGGCGTCCTGGCTCGTCCCCCGGAGGGGCTTGACAGTTGCGGGACAGCGCCGGACTCGCACCGGACTTCGCTGCGTCCATGTCGCCCGGCCGTGCGCGGCCGAGCGGGGCCACCCTAACCCTCGAACACCTGGCCCTGCCACAGCATGCGCTCGCCCCGTACGAGCAGCTCGCCGGCGCGCAGCGCCCACCGGATCTGCTCGCGGTGGTCGACCTCGGGACGGGGTACGACGACCAGGCCGCGGAGCGGATGGTCCTGCAGGAGTGTCCAGCCACGGGGGATCGGATGGCCGGCGTCGTCGAGCTGGCGGCGCGCCTTGGGCCCCGCCGGGTGCTCGATGCCGAGCTGTGCCGGTTCGACCCGCCGCCGGCTGGGGGAGGGGGCGGTCCAGGTGATCTTGGGGTCGGGCGACCCGCGGCCGCCGATGCGGCCGAAGATCATGCCGGGCACCGACCGGACCGCCGCCAGTTGTTCGCGCTCGGCATGGGCGGGGACGAGGTTGATCCACCCCCGCTGCTCGGCGGCCAGGCGGTCCATCGCGGTGACGACCTCGTCGAGGTGGTCGAGGCTCGCATCGAGGAAGCTCACGGTCGGGCCCCGCGCAGCACCAGCTCCGCGCGGCTCCACAGGCGCTTGACGAGCGAGGGCTGGCGCTTGGTGCTCATCGCCCACTCGAGCTCGGCGCGCAGCAGCGCCCACTCGAGCAGCCCACCGAGCTCGTCGGGGGAGAGGTCGGAGCCGATCTCGCCGGTCTCCTGGGCGCGGGCGAAGGCGGCGGCGAAGGTGGTCTGGAGCGGGGTGTGGCCGATGCGGATCCCCGCGTGGCGCTCGAGCGCGGCGAACCACTCGGCGATGCCGCGGGCGAGCAGGTGGCGGGGGTGGCGCTGGGCTCGCCGGGACATCACGGCGAGCCCCCGTTGGAGGACCTGGTCGATGGTGCCACCGGCCTCGACGGCCTGTCCGACCGCGACGGCGACCTCGTCGGCGTCGGCGAGGAGCAGCTCGACGAGGAGGTCTTCCTTGCTCGCGAAGTAGAAGTAGAAGAGCCCCTTCGACACGCCCGCCCGGCGGCACACCTCCGCGACGGTGACCGCGTCGACCCCGTGCTCGCCCCACAGCTCCTCCGCGGCGGCGACGAGTGCGGCCTTGGTGCGTCGCGACCGCTCCTGTTCGAGCGTGGCCCGACGGCCAGATCGTTCGCCGGGTCCGTCGTCGGAGGCTGCCATGGCCGTTGTGTAGGGGTCGCCCCGGCCGGTGTCAAGCGGGCCGTCGCCAGGTAGGTTCGGCGGCGATGGACCGTGTGGTGGTGATCGGTGGTGGGTTCGGCGGCCTCGCCGCGGTGCGGGCCCTCGACGGAGCGCCGGTCGAGGTCACCCTCGTCGACCAGCGGAACTTCCACACGTTCCTCCCGCTGCTCTACCAGGTGGCCACCGCGGGCCTGAACCCCGCCGACGTCGCCCACCCGATCCGCGCCGTGTTCCGCCGCCAGCGCAACGTCACCGTGCGCCAGGGCGCGGCGCGGGGCGTCGACTGGGAGGGCCGGCGTCTCGAGGTCGTGCTCGCCAGTGGCGAGGTGCACTGGTTGCCGTTCGACCACCTCGTCGTCGCCGCCGGGTCGCGCACCAACTTCTTCGGGGTCGAGGGTGCCGAGGAGTGGGCGTTCCCGCTCTACTCGCTCGACGACGCCACCACCCTGCGCAACCACCTCCTCGGGCGGTTCGAGGCGGCCGACGCCGACCCGTCGCTCGTCGAGGACGGTGCCCTCACCGTGGTGGTCACCGGCGCAGGCCCCACCGGCGTCGAGCTCGCCGGGGCGCTCAGCGAGCTGTTCCACGGCGTGCTGCGGCGCGACTTCCCGTCGCTGCCGGTGAGCCGGTCGAGGATCGTGCTCGTCGAGATGACCGAGCACGTGTTGCCACCGTTCCACCCGTCGTCGCGCGAGCATGCCCGCGAGGCGCTCCGCGAGCGGGGCGTCGAGTTGATGCTCGGCGAGAGCGTCGCCCACGTCGACGAACACACCGTGACCTTGGCGTCGGGGCGGGTCATCCCCACCCACACCCTCGTGTGGGCCGCGGGGGTGCGTGCCGGCGCGGTCGCCGAGGTGCTCGACGTGCCGCTCGGCAAGGCGGGGCGCATCGAGGTCGACGCGCACCTGAGGGTGGAGGGCCACGACGGGGTCTACGCGATCGGCGACATCGCGGCGATGACCGACGCCGACGGCGAGGGGTTGCCGCAGCTCGCGCCGGTGGCGATGCAGTCGGGCGCGCACGCCGCGGCCGAGATCCTCCACCAGCTCGGCGTGGGCGACGATCCCGGCCCGTTCCGCTACCGCGACCGCGGCACGATGGCCACCATCGGCCGACGCTCGGCGGTCACCGAGCTGCCGTCGGGCGTCCGCCTCAGCGGGACGGTGGCCTGGGTGGCCTGGCTCGTCCTGCACCTCTTCACCCTCATCGGCTTCCGCAACCGTCTGTCGGTGCTCTTGAACTGGGCGTGGAGCTACCTCACCTGGGACCGCGGCGCCCGCCTCATCCTCGGCGCGTCACGGCGTCGCGGCCCGGCGGCGCGCGACCGCTCGAGCCAGCCGGGTGGTGGCCTCGACGAGACCGGCGAGGTCGGTGGTGGCGAAGGAGAGGCGTAGGCGGTCGGTGGCGGGGGCGTGCACGGCGAAGGCGTCGCCGGGTACGAACGCGGTGCCCTCCTCGATCGCGTACGGGAGCAGCGAGCGTGTGTCGACGCCGGGGAGGCGGGCCCACACGAACATGCCGCCCCGGGGCATCTCGACCTCGACGTGGTCGCCGAAGGTGTCGCGCAACGCCCCGACGAGGGTGGCGGCCCGCTCGGCGTAGCTCCGGCGCACGGTGTCGAGGTGGGCCGCGAGGCGCTCGCCGTCGCCGAGGAGCCGGAGCGCGAGCGCCTGCCCGAGCGAGGAGGTGTGGAGGTCGACCGCCTGCTTGGCCCGCGCCGCGGCGCGGACGAGCCACTCCGGGCCGACCATCCACCCCACACGGAGCCCCGGTGCGAGGATCTTCGAGACCGTGCCGAGGGTGACGACGCGCTCGGAGTGGGCGGCGAGCGAGGCGGGTGGCGGCGCGTCGAAGTGCAGGGCGCCGTAGGGGTCGTCCTCGACCACGAGCAGGTCGTGGCGGTCGGCGAGCGCGGCGAGGCGTCGACGCGCCGGCTCGGGGAGGGTGGAGCCGGTCGGGTTGTGGAAGGTGGGCGTCGTGTAGAGGAATCTGATGGGGGCGCGGCGGGCGCCGACGAGGTCGCCGAGCTCGTCGAGGTCGAGTCCTTCCGCGCCGGTGGGCACGGGTTCGACCGTGAGGCCGGCGGCCGCGAACGCCCCGAGTGCGCCGAGGTAACAGGGGTCCTCGACGCCCACGGGGTCGCCGGGATCGGCGAGCACCCGGGCGAGGAGGTCGAGCGCCTGCTGGGAGCCCGAGGTGACGAGCACCTGGTCGGGGGTGGTCGTCCGTCCGGTGGCGGCGCGATGACGGGCGGCGACGAGTTGGCGGAGCTCGGCGTCGCCCTCGGTCGGCCCGTACTGGAGCGACCGGTGAGGATCGTCGGCGAACGTCGCGGCGCAGGCCGCGGCGAGCTCGGCGATCGGAAAGCCCGCGGGATCCGGCAGACCCCCGGCGAGGGAGATGACCTCGGGCCGGTTCGCGAGGTGGAGCAGGTCGCGGATCTCCGAGGTCCGCATCTCCTCGGCGCGTCGTGAGAGACGAGGTGCGGGTGGGGCGGCGGAGTGGGCGAAGGAGTGGACGGTGGACACGGATTCCCCCGGTCGTCGATGATTGGCCCGGTCCAAACGAGCCAATTCAGGTGGTCGATGTCGACGGTCCGCGCCACATGCCGGGCCAATCAAGGGGGATTGGAGCCCGAATGGAAGGGAAACCGGAGAGCGAGGCGACCGAGGGACCCGCGGGGGTCGTGCCGGTCGGGTGGGCGGCGGGCGCCGGGCCGCTCTACCGACAGCTCGCCGAGGCCATCGGCACGGGGATCCGGCGCGGCGACCTGGCGGGCGGGACGATGCTCCCGCCCGAGCGCGAGCTGGCCTCGGCCCTGTCGGTGAGCCGGGCGACGGTCGCCCGGGCCTACGCGGAACTGCGCGCCCGGCGCCTCGTCGACGGCCGACAGGGGCGGGGCACCTGGGTGGTCGCCGGTGCCGAGCCCCGGCCGCCCGCCGAGCACATCGCCCCCCTCCTCGCCGACCACACCCAGCTCGTCGACCTCGCCCTCGCCGTGCCCCCTCCGCGTCGAATCGACGTCGAATCGACGCCGAGGGGCCGAGATGTGGCGCGAGTCGATCGGTTGGTGGGGGGCTCGGGGCTCGAACCGCTCGGGCTTCCCGAGGTGCGCGAGGCCCTCGCCGGCCACTTCTCTGCCCGCGGCCTCTCGACCACCCCTGACCAGGTGCTCGTCACTTCCGGCGCCCAGCACGCCCTCTCCCTCGTGTTCGCGGAGTTGGTGAGCCCGGGTGCCGCCGTCGTGGTCGAGGAGTCGACGTACCCCGGAGCCCTGGACCTCGCGCGGTCGGTGGGCGCTCGGCTCCTCGCGGTGCCGACCGACGCGCGCGGCGTCGACGTGGATGCCTTGGAGGACCTGGTCGCCCGGCACCGCCCCGCGCTCGTCTACCTCAACCCTGTCCACCAGACCCCCACCGGCACCGTCCTGTCCGACGACCGCCGGCGTCGGCTCGCCGCGCTGGCGATGCGCACGGGGACACCGGTCGTCGACGACGCCACCCTCGCCGACCTCAGCTTCTCCGACGCTCCGCCTCCGCCGATCGCCGTCGCCGACCGTCGCGCGCCGGTCCTCACGATCGGCTCGCTCTCCAAGGTGGTGTGGGCCGGCCTGCGGGTGGGGTGGGTCCGGGCCGACCGGTCGCTCGTCGACCGCCTCGCGGCCCGGCGGATGCTCGACGACCTCGGCGGTTCGCTCCCGGCCCAGCTCCTCGCCCTCGACCTCGTCGCCACCCTGTCGGAGCGGGCGGCGATCCGGGCTCGAGAGCTCCGGGTGCGCCACGACCACCTCCTCGACCTCCTCGGCCGGTACCTGCCCGATTGGGAGGTGGCGCCGGCGGCGGGCGGGACGGTGCTCTGGGCCCGCCTGCCCCGCGGGCACGACGCCGTCGCGTTCCAGGCCGTCGCCGAGGCCCAGGGTGTGAGCGTCGTCGCCGGCCCCTCGGTCTCGGTGCCGGGCTCGTCCGCCGACCGCGTCCGGCTCTCGTTCGTCGCCGAACCCGCCCTGCTCGAGGTCGGCGTCGCCCGGCTCGCCGCGGCCTGGGACGAGTCCGTCGGCGCGGTCCGCCGAGCGGGACGCCGGCCGCTCGTCTGATCGAGGGGGTTGAGTACCCTCCTGGGTGTCGGCCCGCCGAGGACGAGGAGGTCTTCCGGTGCGTTACGTCTATGCCTTCGACCACGCTCACGATCAACCACCGATGGAGCTGAAGGACCTGCTCGGAGGGAAAGGGGCCAACCTGGCCGAGATGACCTCGGTCCTCGAGTTGCCGGTGCCTCCCGGCTTCACGATCAGCACCGACGCCTGCCGGCACTACCTCGACACCGGCGAGTGGCCGCCCGACCTGGCCGAGCAGGTCGACGCCGCGGTCGCCGAACTGGAGGCGCGGGCGGGCAAGCGCCTCGGCGACCCCGACGACCCGCTGCTCGTCTCGGTGCGCTCGGGCGCCAAGTTCTCGATGCCGGGGATGATGGACACCGTCCTCGACCTCGGCCTCAACGACAAGTCGGTCGAAGGGCTCGCCCGCCAGACCGGCGACCGCCGCTTCGCCCTCGACTCCTACCGGCGGTTCGTCCAGATGTTCGGCAAGGTCGTCCTCGAGGTGCCCGCCGAGGAGTTCGACGAGCGCATGGCGGGGGCCCGCACCCTCGCCCGGACCGACAACGACGCGGCCATCCCCGCCCACATCCTCGAGGGCGTCATCGCCGAGTTCAAGGCGGTCGTCACCCGCCACACCGGCGAGGCCTTCCCCCAGGACCCCACCGACCAACTGCGCCGCGCCATCGACGCCGTGTTCCACTCCTGGAACTCGCCACGTGCCCGCGCCTATCGCACCCGTGAGCGAATCGACCACCACCTCGGCACCGCGGTCAACGTGCAGATGATGGTGTTCGGCAACCGCGACGAGCGCTCGGGCACCGGCGTCGGCTTCACCCGCGACCCCGCCACCGGGGCGGCCGGCCTCTACGGCGACTTCCTCCTCCAGGCGCAGGGGGAGGACGTGGTGGCCGGCAGCCACACCACACGACCCCTCTCCGAGCTCGGCGAGGTGTTCCCCGAGATCCACGACGAGCTCGTCGACATCTTCGCCCGCCTCGAACGGCACTACCGCGACATGCTCGACACCGAGTTCACCATCGAGCAGGGCAAGCTCTGGATGCTCCAGACCCGTATCGGCAAGCGCACCGGTGCGGCGGCCCTCAAGCTCGCGGTGGCGATGACCGAGGACCCGGCCATCTCGCTCACGCGGGCCGAGGCGGTGCAGCGGGTCACCGCCGACCACCTCGACCAGATCCTGCACCCGCAGTTCGACCCGGAGGCCGACTACGAACCGCTCACCGTCGGGCTCGGGGCGTCGCCCGGTGCGGCGGTCGGCCACGTGTACTTCACCGCCGACGACGCCGTCGCCGCCCACGCGCGGGGCGAGGCGGTCATCCTCGTGCGGGCCGAGACCTCCCCCGACGACATCCACGGGATGCAGGCTGCGGAGGGCATCCTCACCTCGCGAGGGGGCCTCGTCAGCCACGCGGCCGTCGTCGCCCGAGGCTGGGGCAAGCCCGCCGTCGTCGGCGCGGAGGAGATCCACCTGCGGCGTGGCGTCTTCACGGTGGGCGACGTCACCGTCGCCGAGGGTGACGTCATCTCGATCGACGGCCAGAGCGGGGAGGTCGTCGTCGGTGAGGTGCCCCTCGCCGCCTCCGCCGTCCCACCCGAGCTCGAGACGATCCTCGCCTGGGCCGACGAGATCCGCGGCGATCGCGTCGGGGTGCGGGCCAACGCCGACACGAAGGCCGACGCCCTCCAGGCGCGCACCTTCGGCGCCGGCGGCATCGGCCTGTGCCGCACCGAGCACATGTTCTTCGGCGACCGGTTGCCCGTCGTCCAGGAGATGATCCTCGCCGAGACCGACGAGGCCGAGCAGGCGGCGCTCGAGCACCTGCTCGAGGTGCAGCGGAAGGACTTCGTCGAGGTGCTCGAGGCGATGGACGGGCTGCCGGTCACCGTGCGGCTCCTCGACCCGCCCCTCCACGAGTTCCTCCCCGACCTCTCCGCCCTCATCCGCGCCGACGCCCGACGCGAGCTCACCGGCGACGAGAAGGCGCTGTTCGAGGCGGCCGAGGCGTGGCAGGAGGTGAACCCGATGCTCGGCGTGCGCGGCGTGCGCCTCGGCATCCTCCGCGCGGGTCTCTACCGGATGCAGGTGCGGGCGCTGATGGAGGCCGCGGCCGAACGCGCCGCGGCAGGCGGCACGCCGATCATCGAGATCATGATCCCCCTCGTCGTGAACCGCGAGGAGGTCGCGCTCGTGCGCGGCTGGATCGAGGAGGCGGTCGCCGACGCCCAGCGGAACGCCCCACGGCCCATCGAGGTGTCGATCGGCACGATGATCGAGACGCCCAGAGCTGCGCTGCGTGCGGGCGACATCGCCGAGGTGGCCGACTTCTTCTCCTTCGGCACCAACGATCTCACCCAGATGACGTTCGGCTTCAGCCGCGACGACGTCGAGGGCCGGGTCATCCCCGCGTACCTCGAGCTCGGACTGCTCTCGCGGAGCCCGTTCGAGGTCATCGACCGCGCCGGGGTCGGCGAGCTCGTCGAGCTGGCCGTCGAGCGGGGGCGTGCCGCGTCGCCGGGTCTCAAGACCGGCGTCTGTGGAGAGCACGGAGGCGACCCCGACTCGATCGCCTTCTTCTGCCGGGCCGGGGTCGACTACGTGTCGTGCTCGCCCTTCCGCGTGCCGGTCGCCCGCCTGGCCGTCGCCCAGGCCCTGTTGGCCGACTGACCGGGCGATGGCTCAGCGGGCGATGGCCGGGAGGAGGCTGCGACTCAGCGGGTGACGAGCCCGCCGTCGACGGCGATCGCCTGACCGGTCACGAAGCTCGACCGGTCCGAGAACAGCCACACGACCGCGTCGGCGATCTCGTCGGGGCGGCCGAGGCGACCCATCGGCTCCATGCCGAGCAGGCCGGCCTCCATGTCGGGGTTGTCGGTGACCGCGCGGCGGATCATCTCGGTCTCGATCACCCCGGGGCACACGGCGTTCACCCGGATGCCCTGCTCGGCGAGTTCGAGGGCGGTGGCCTTCGTCATGCCGACGACGCCGTGCTTCGAGGCCGTGTACGCCGAGCTGCCGGCAAAGCCGACGAGGCCCGCGACCGACGCGCAATTGACGATCGAGCCGCCGCCACGCTCGAGCATGCGGGGGATCTCGTGGCGCATCGAGGACCACACGCCCGTGAGGTTCACCGCGATGATCCGGTGCCAGTTCTGCGGATCCATCTCGTGGGTGGGCCCCATCGTGCCCTCGATGCCGGCGTTGTTGAACGCGAGGTCGAGGCCGCCCCACTCCGCGACGGTCCGGTCGACCATCGCCGCGACGCTCGCGTCGTCGGCGACGTCGGTGCGGACGAAGATGGCCCGTCCGCCCTTGTCCCGGATCTCCGCCGCGACCGCCTCGCCCTCGTCGACATTGAGGTCGGCGACGGTGACCGCGGCGCCCTCGGCTGCCACGGCGAGCGCTGTGGCCCTGCCGATGCCGGCGCTACCTCCCGTGACGATGGCGACCTTGCCGTTCAGTGTGGTCATCGCAGGTCCTCCTCGGTCGGGTTCCACCTGTCAGCATCCGCGACGACCGCCCCTCCGGGGTAGGGCCCTTCGTCCCCGTCGTGGGGGTCAGCCCGCCCGATCGGGAGGCGGCGGGGCGGTGCTCTCGCGCACGACGAGCTCGGTGGGGAGGAGGACGTGGGCCGCGGTGGCGTCGAGGCCGGCCCGGGCCGAGTCGATGGTGGCGGTGAGCGCAGCGGCGGCTGCCCGACCCTTCGCGGCCACGTCCTGGCGGACGGTGGTGAGCTGGGGGTCGTGGCGGTGGGCCACGGGGCTGTCGTCGAACCCGACCACCGAGAGGTCGGCGGGCACCTCGAGGCCGAGCGAGCGGGCGGCCCGGACCACGCCGAGGGCGAGGACGTCGGAGTAGCAGAGGACGGCGGTGGGCCGGTCGTCGCCACCGAGCAGGTCGAGCGCGACCTCCTCGGCATCGAACTCGCTGTGGGAGGCGGCCTCGACGACCGGTGCGTCGATGCCGGCCGCGTCGAGCGCCTCGCGCCAGCCGCGAAGGCGTTGCTTGGTGGGGTGGGGCATGTCGGCTTCGTCCTCGGCGTGGTCGAGCGAGACGATGCCGATGCGGCGGTGGCCGAGCTCGACGAGATGCTGCGCGGCGGCGCGGGCTCCGCCGCGATCGTCGACGTTCACGCACGCATGGCCCGGCACGGGGTCCTGGTCGACGAAGACCACCGGGAGCTTCCGGCGCAGGAGCCACTCACGCGCCGCCGACCGCGGGCGACACGCATAGACGAGGGCGCCGTCGATGGCGACGTCGCGGGCCGGGACCACCTCCGCGTCGTCGTCCTCCTCGTCGGAGCCGAGGAGGGTGAACGCGAGACCCGTCGGCGCGAGCTCCTCGACGACCGCGCCGAGGAAGCCGGTGGCGACCTCGTCGGTGAACGCGTAGGCGAGCGAGTCGGTGAGCAGGACGCCGACCGCGCCGGTGGTGCCGCGCACGAGGGCGCGCGCGGTGGGGTCGGGGCCCGCGTAGCCGAGCTCGGCGGCGGCCGCGAGGATCTCCTCGCGGAGCTCGGCCGAGAGCTGGTCGGGGCGCGAGAAGGCGTTCGACACCGTCATCCGGCTCACCCCGACCTTGTCGGCGATGGTCTGGAGCGTCACACGGGCCATCGGACCAGTGTGGCGCTCAGGCGGCGTCGGGTCGGTCGCTCCTCGACTCGGCCGTCGGGGGCACGGGGACGACGGGGCGGTTCCGCCGGCGGGGGACGAGGCGGGTGACGACCTTGCGGGTGCGCTCGGGCCGTACCGGCGCGCCGGGGAGGGCGCTGTGGCCGTAGCGGGGGAGGGTCGACTGGGCGAACAGCTCGGGCAGGAGGCTGGGGGGAAGCATGGCGTGACCTTCTCGGGTGTGGTGGTGGGTGGTCTGTATCGGTAAAGTGCTCTCCATGACTGTATCGGTACAGTCCCAGGCGGGAGAAGGGCTCGGGGGCGTGAAATGGGACACGTCCCCTGCTCCTGACTCAGGTCCGCCGGTGCGCCTCCATGGCGGTCACCCCTCGGCGAGACGACCGTGGTGGACGAACATCCAGATCACGACACCGCCGACCGCGCCGATCATCGGGAACACCACGAACGCCCACAGCTGTGCGAGGTGGTCGCCGCCGGCGAAGACCGCGGCCCCGAGACTGCGGGCGGGGTTCACCGAGGTGTTGGTGACCGGGATGGTGGCGAGGTGGATCATCGCGAGGGTGAGCCCGGCGACGAGACCACCGAACCCGGCCGGGTAGCCCACCGTCGTGGTGGCGAGCACGACGAACACGAGCAGGGCGGTGAACACCACCTCGACCACCGCCGCCGAGCCGAGCCCGAAGGCGCTGCCGATCTCGTCGCCCCATCCGTTGGCGGCGAACACCCCGGTGGTGTCGAGGTCGCCCTGCTCGGAGATCACGAAGATGACGAGACCGCCGAGCACCGCCCCGACGATCTGGGCGACCCAGTAGTAGGCGGCCCGGGCCGGGGTGATCGTGCGAGCGAGCAGGAAGCCGAGGGTGACCGCGGGGTTGATGTGGCAGCCCGAGACGTGGCCGATCGTGTAGGCCATCGCGAGGAGGGCGAGCCCGAAGGCGATCGCCACGCCCATCACGCCGATGGCGTCGGAGGCGAGGATCGCGCTGCCCGGGCCGATGATCATGAGGACGGCCGTGCCCACGATCTCGGCGCCGGCGATGCGGGCGTCGGAGACCTCGGGCGCGGGCGGGGTGCGGGTCGGGACGGAGCCGGGATCGCTCCCGGTCGGGGTCGGAGCGGACATTTGGTCCTGCCTCTCCTCGCCGGCACCTGCACCGGCGATTCCGGTGAAGCCCGAATGTGTCGCGGGTGAGCGTACCCCTCGTCGTTCCGGCGCGCGGGGAGACGGGCAGGTCAGGTGGTGGCGCGGTCCCGGACGGCCTCGGCTCGTGCGCCCATCACCGCCGCGACCAGCTCGCGGATCGCGGGGTCGACCCGCGACGGGTTGCCGGCGTCGAACGGCGGCTGTGGGTCGTACTCGATGCCGAGTTGGATGCCCTGGGCGGTCTCGGGTCCGACGAGCTCGGCGGCCAGCGTGAGGGCCATGTCGATGCCAGAGGACACGCCCGCCGCGGTGATGACCTTGCCCTCGACCACCACCCGCCGGTCGGTGGGGGACGCGCCGAATGAGGCGAGGTCGTCGTACGCGCTCCAGTGGGTGGTGGCGGTGAGCCCGTCGAGGATGCCGGCCGCGCCGAGCAGGAGCGCGCCGGTGCACACCGAGGTCGTCCACGACGTGGTCGGATGCACGGTGCGCAGCCACTCGACGACGGGATGCCCGGCGTGGGCGAGGCGGCGGGTGATCGTGCCGCCGGGGACGACGACGACATCGGGCCGGTCGAGCTCGTCGAGGGTGTGCTCGATCTCGAGGTGGAGGAGGCCGGCCTCGTCGGTGAGGCGACCACGCTCGACCGCGCAGAGTCGCAGGTCGACCCCGGGCACGTGCTGGAGCACCTGGTAGGGCCCCATGGCGTCGAGGGAGGTGAACTCGGGATAGAGGGGGATGGCGATCTGCACGTCAGGTCCTTTCGGCGAGGGTGGTGTCGGTGTGCAGACGGAGCCCGCTCGAGGTCGCGACCTGCGCGGTCGGCCCGATCGTGCGGAGGTCATAGCGCCCCCGTCCGAGGAGCAGGTCGGCGGTGTGGAACACCTCGAGCGGACCGGCGAGGTCGATCGAGTTGATGCCGTCGTAGATGACGATCGCCACGTGGTGCGGCGGGCACGGTGGGCGGGTCACCCGGTCATCGTGCGCCTTCGAGCCTCTGGCAGCAATGACGAGATACTGATGATCTCTGCCAGCGGCCGGGACGGGTGGAACGGCCAGGACCGGCGGCCGGACGGCGCCTTCGCCCCGCGTCGCCCGACGCGCCTATGGTGCCCCCGGCCCTGGAGGTGTGCCCTGATGCCGGCAGTGTTCGTCCACGGTGTTCCCGAGACTCCCGCGGTCTGGCACCGCGTGGTGCGCTCGTTGCACCGCCCCGACGTCGTCACCCTTCAGCTCCCCGGGTTCGGGTGCGCCCGACCCGACGGGTTCGACGCCACCAAGGAGGCCTACGTCGCCTGGCTCGTGGAGGAGGTCGAGCGCCTCGTCGAGGAGGGGCCGATCGACCTCGTCGGACACGACTGGGGTGGCGGCCTCGTCGTCCGCCTGGTGAGCGAGCGTCCCGACCTCGTGCGGTCGTGGGTGACCGACACTCCCGGCATCGCCGCGTCGTCCTTCGAGTGGCACGGCTACGCGAAGATCTGGCAGACGCCCGAGGAGGGTGAGGCGTTCTTCGCGAACCAGCTCGCCGCGCCGCCCGAGGTGCTCGCACCGGTGTACGAGTCGATGGGGGTGCCCGGCGACGACGCCCTCCGGCTGGTCACGTGGATCGACGAGGTGATGGCCGACAGCATCCTCCGGCTCTATCGCTCGGCGGTCGACGTGGGTGCCGAATGGGCCCCCGACTTCGTCGACATCGCGGCACCCGGGCTCGCCGTCATCGCCTCCGACGACCCATTCCTCTCGGCGGGTCAGGCGCGAGAGGGTGCCACGAGGGCAGGAGCCCAGATCGCCGAGCTCGACGGCGTCGGGCATTGGTGGATGCTCCAGGATCCGGACGGCGCGGCGAAGGTGCTCGACGGGTTCTGGTCATCGATCGCCTGAGGTCGGATCCCCCCCCCCACCCGATGGGCGGACTTTCGTCCACCTGTGGGACGGAACTCCGCCCATCAACCCCGGGCGCGGAGGTGGGCGACGAGATCGAGGAGGGGCACCAGCTCGGTGTCGCCACGGTGACGGTCGCGCACCTCCACCCGACCTTGGGCGAGGGCCTTGCCGAGCACGGCGATCGTGGGTACGCCCATGAGCTCGGCGTCGGTGAGCTTCACCCCCACCGAGGCGTCGGGGCGGTCGTCGACGATGGTGTCGATGCCGGCCGCACGCAGCTCGGAGAGCACGGTGGTGCTGGCGTCGAGGATCTCGTCGGTCGTGCCGGCGAGCACCACGTGCACCCGGGCGGGCGCGACGGCTGCGGGCCAGCGCAGCCCGCGTTCATCGTGGCCGAGCTCGGCCAGCATGGCGACGGCGCGTGAGATGCCGATTCCGTAGGAGCCCATGGTGGGGGTGACCGGTCGTCCGTCGGGCCCCGACACCGTGACGCCGAGGGCCTCGGTGTAGCGGCGGCCGAGCTGGAAGATGTGGCCCATCTCCACGCCACGCTCGAGCGCGAGCGGCGCTCGGCACTCGGGGCACGGGTCGCCGTCACGCACCTCGGCGGCGTCGATCGTGCCGTCGGCCTCGAAGTCGCGGCCTGCCACCAGGTCGACGACGTGGCGCCCGGGCTCGTTCGCGCCGGTGACCCAGGCCGTGCCGGGCACGACGCGGGGGTCGACGAGGTACCGGATACCCCGTGCGGTGCCGAGTGCCTGGGGGCCGATGTACCCGCGCACGAGTTGGGGGTGGGCGGCGAAGTCGGCCTCGGTGAACGCCCGGACGGTGGTCGGTGCGAGGCGCGCCTCGAGGCGGCGGAGGTCGAGCTCGCGGTCGCCGGGCAGGCCGACGGCGAGCGGCTCCTCGGTGCCGTCGGGGCCGATGGTCATCACGACGACGTTCTTCAGCGTGTCGGCGGCGGTCCAGCGGCGAGCCGGCCCGCCCAGAGTGGGATGGGCGTTGAGGTGGTCGACGAGGGTCTCGATCGTGGGCGTGTCGGGCGTGTCCTCGACGTGGGCGGCGGGATGCTCGGCGAGGGTCCGGTCCGAGGTCGCGACCTCGGGCGTGGGGGTGGTGACCGCCTCGGTGTTCGCCGCGTACCCACACGACGGGCAGCGCACGAAGGTGTCCTCGCCGACCTGGCTCGGCGTGAGGAACTCCTCGCTCGCCGAGCCGCCCATCGCGCCGGCGACCGCCTGCACGGCGACCACCGGCAGTCCGAGCCGTTCGAAGATCCGGAGGTAGGCGTGGCGGTGCGCGGTGTAGGAGCGGGCGAGACCGTCGTCGTCGAGGTCGAACGAGTACGAGTCCTTCATCAGGAACTCCCGGCCGCGGAGCAGCCCGGCCCGCGGGCGCTGCTCGTCGCGGTACTTCACCTGGATCTGGTAGAGCGTGACCGGGAGCTGGCGGTAGCTCGTGAGCAGCTCACCGACGGTGAGGGCGAAGATCTCCTCGTGGGTGGGTCCGAGGAGCAGGTCGGCGCCGCGCCGGTCCTGCAGGCGGAAGAGGGCGTCGCCGTAGTCGGTCCACCGGCCGGTGGCCTCGTAGGGCTCGCGGGGGAGGAGGGCGGGGAGGTGGAGCTCCTGGGCGCCGAGGTGGTCCATCTCCTCACGCACGATCGCCTCGACATTGCGCAGCACCCGCCACCCGAGCGGCAGCCACGAGTAGATGCCCGGCGCGACCCGCCGGATGTAGCCGGAGCGGACGAGCAGCCGGTGCCCGGCGGCCTCCGCGTCGGCGGGGTCCTCACGCCAGGTGCGATGGAAGAGCGTGGAGAGGTGGACGACGGTCCCGGTCATCTCCCTCACGCTAGGCACGGCGTCCGTCGGGTGGCGGACGTTTCCCGACCCCGCCGGGACGGGTACGAACAGGCCATGTCCGACCAGCCCACCCATCAGCAAGTGCTCGACGCCACCGCCGAGACCGAGCGCACCATGTCGCCCCAGTCGGTGCCGGTGAACGTGTACGAGACCTCGAACACCCTCGTCGTGCTCGCCCCGATGCCCGCCGTGCAGCCCGACGACGTGTCGGTCGAGTTGCGGCCCGGTCGACTCCGGTTCTGGGCCCACGTGCGCAGCGCCGGCCCCCGGGAGTACCTCGTCCACGAGTGGGAGTACGGGGGCTACGAGCGCGAGATCGACCTGCCCGAGGGATACGGCTCGAGCGTCGAGGCCACCATGGCCAACGGCCAGCTCGCGATCCGGGTGCACCCCGGTACCGCTGCCGACACCGTCACCGTCACCCCGAGCGACCCCGCCCGCCACTGACCCAGCTGAGGCGAAACCCTCGCCCGTTCGGCGGATCGGCGCGAGACTCGTGTGCATGGGCACGGGGGCGCAGTCGCAGATGGTCCGGCATCTCACGATCGACGAGCAGGGCACGGGTCTGCGGGCGACGTGGCGCCCCGAGCACGGGTTCGTGAACCTCAGCCTGTGGCGTGACGACCAGTGCGTCGAGACCTTCCACCTCGCGCCTTGTGAAGCCGCCGACCTGATGTCGTTCCTCGCCCATGCCCTCGCCGAAGCCGCGACCCCGCCCCTTCGCGTGGCCGCCCCGACCGACCGCCCCGCTCGCGCCCCACGTCCACCTGCCCAGGCCCGCGTGAGCCGGGCGCTCCGAGGCCTCCGCACGCTCGTCCCCCGCCGTCGCGCCTGACCCTCGCCGTCTCGGCGTCTCAGTCTCCAGTTCGACTTCCCCGTCGCGTCCTGTGAATCGGAGGAAGTCGCATGCCCCGCATCGACCGCGAGCTCGAGCGATCGCTCGCGCGTCTGGCCGAGCGCCAGCACGGTCTCGTCGCCCGTCACCAGCTCCACGAGTTGGGAGCCACTCGATACCTGGTCCGCTCACGGCTCCGTTCCGGGAGGTGGCGGGAGGTCGAACCCGGCGTCTACCTCACAGGGCCCGTACCTGCCACCTTCCCGCAGCGTGCAATGGCGGCAACGCTGTCCGCCGGACCTCGCGCGCTGGCGTCCCACCGTACTGCGGCCCGGCTCCACGGCATCGTCCCCAAACGGGCCGTGCCGCTCGAGGTCTCGGTCCCTCGCGACGGCCAGGTGCGTCGAAAGGGCGTCGTCGTCCACCGAAGCACCGACATGGAGCTCGCGGACCCGGTCTGTGTCGACGGCGTCCCGACGACCGGCCTCGCGCGGACGATCATCGACCTCGGTGCCGTCGAGCCGTCCTGGGTGCGTGGTGCCGTGTGGGAGGCACGTCGGCTTCGTGGTGTGGAGTGGGACGAGCTCCTGGCCGCCGTCGTCGACCACGCGCGGTCCGGCCGGCGAGGGATCGGAGCGGTCCGCCCCGTTCTCGCCGAGCATTACGGCGAGCTGACCCGCGACAGCACGACCGAGGACCTTGCTTTCGCGATCCTCCGGGACTCGGGCCGTGTTCCGCTCCCGGAGTGCCAGGTTCCCGTGGTCTGTGCCGACGGCCTGGAGGTGACCATCGACTTCGGATGGCGCGACTGCCGGGCGTACCTCGAGGTCTTCGGAGGCCATCACCTCTTCGACGAGGATCTCTTCCACCTCGACCTGCACCGCCGGAACCAGATCGAGCTCGCCGGCAACGCCCTCCTCATCTACTCCGGCCGCCTGTTGAGGCGGCAACCCGACCAGTTCGTCCACGACGTGCGCAGTCTGCTCGCACGTCAGGGTCATCCAGCCGTCACTCCGAGCTCGTCGTGAGGCCCCTACCAGGATTCCTGGGGACACGTGTGGCCATAGAGGCCACCTCGAATCACCAGGAATGCTGGAAGGGCGCCGGTCAGGTGAGGCGGTGGCCGCGGTCGAGGGTGAGGACGCGGTCGGC
>CAZAVX010000023.1:0-31092 GCA_964488835.1 uncultured Iamiaceae bacterium
CCGCGGCTGAGTTCCGGCCGCCGGTGGTGCTCGGTGCCCGCGGCTGATGCTCAGTGCCGCGGCTGATGCTCAGTGCCGCGGCTGATGCTCAGTGCCGCGGCTGATGCTCAGTGCGGCGCGGGTGCGTCCTCGTCGCGCGCGTGGTCGTGGCCCAGGCCGTGGTCGCAGCCCTCGGGCACCGAGCCCGGCTCGCGCAGCTCGGCGACGGTGGCCCACAGGTCGGTGGCGGTGGCCGGACCGACGAACGACGCACGGACGACACCTGCCGCGTCGGCGATGACGATGAGCGGGACCCCGTCGATGCCGTAGCGCTCGTGGACCGCCGCATCGCGGGTGACCTCGAGCTCCTGGACGACGACCTCGTCGCATGCGAGCGCCTGGGCCTTCTGCCACATGCCCTGGCAGGTGGAGCAGGTGTGGGCGGTGAACACCGCGACGAGCCACGGGGCCTCGGGCCGCTCGAAGTCGTGGCGGTCGAGCTGGCTCGGCACCCGGTAGGTGCGCGGTTGGGTCGGTGCGTCGGGGCGGCGGCGTTGGAGCAGGAACGACACCGCTCCGGCCACGGCCACGAGGGCGACGGCGATCAGCACCCGTTCCATGACCAGAGTGTGCCCTAGCCGTCGCCGAGGAGCGAAGGCGGGGCCTCGGCGTCGTCGGCGCCGACGACCGCGACGGCGGCCATCCGGTCGGCCGGCGACGACGAGCGGGCGACGGTGGCCGCGGCGACGGGACGGTTCGCCTCGATGACGAGGACCGACGTGCCCGCCCCGCTCACCCGGTCGACGAGGTCGAGCGCGGTGCGCCCACCGGGTGCGAGCTCGAAGGTGCCGGCGCCGCCGAGGGGGCGGTCGACACCTCGCGACACCACCGTGACGGTGCCGGTGACGAGCTCGTCGGGGTCGGGGTTCCAGAGTACGAGGGAGGCGGCGGGCGCGTCGGTGGGCCGGGGATCGACGACCACGAGATGACGGCCCACGAGCGGGATGCCGGTGGTGGCCGCGACGCCCGGGCCGTCGGAGGAGGTGGGGACGGTGGTGACCCGTTCGGCGACGACGGACACGTCGTTGAGCGACCGCACCACGAGGGTGGCCTCGACCTCGTCGAGGTCGGCCAGGAGATCGCCGAGCCGGGCCTGCTCGGCGAGCGAGAGCACCTCGTAGCCGTGGGGGGCGATGCTGAGCTCGAACGGTGCGACACCAGTATCGACGCCGACGGCGAGGAACTCGACGTCGACCTCGGCGGTGGCCGCGTTGGGGTTGTAGACGACCACCCGCTCGTCGAGCCCCTCGACCAGGCGCACGCCGGGGAACACCCACGTCGGCATCGGGACCGGGGAACCCAGCCCGACGGTGAGCCCGCGGCGCGGCTCGGCCCCCTCGAGCATCTCCTCCGCGTCGTCGAACAGCTGGAGGCGTTCGGCGACGAGCCGGCCGCTGCGGGCGGTGACGGTGGCCGACACCTGGTCGCGGCGGGCGATCTCGGTGCCGACCTCGACGACCACCACGCTCTGGCCCGGGACGACGACACCGGTGAGCGCCAGGGGTCGACGCACCCCGTCGATGGTGACGAACTCGAAGTCGGCGACCGCGTCGGCCGGGAACGGGTTGAAGAGGGCGACGAGCGAGCGGGCGTCGCTCGAGGTGTCGCCCCACGCGAAATGCCAGACGTCGGAGGTGGTCGAGGCGCACGGCGCCGCCGCGCGGCCGAGCGGGCCGACCAGCTCGTGGGTGACCGTGACCCCTCCCCCGTCGACCTCGACGAGCGCGGCGACGGCGGGGGCCTCGACGTGGTCGGCGAGCCGCACCCGTTCGAGGCTCGCGGCCGGGACGGGCACGGTGACCACCACCGGACCGGCGGTGCCGGGGAACACGGTGAGCTCGACCTCGCGCTCGTCGTCACCGGGGTTGGCGATGAGCACCGTGTGGTCGGCGACGCCCTCGGCGTCGGACGACCCCGCCGCGCAGTACCAGGCGGCGCTCAACACGTCGTCGCCGGGGACGAGCGGGGCGGCCCGCCACGTCTCGCTGGTGGGAGGTTCGGGTGACTCGGGGGCGCGGTCGCGCTCGACGACGAACGCGCCCGCGAGGACGGCGACGACGACGAGGATGAACGGGATGCGGGCGCGGCTCACGAGGACCGTGCCTCCACGGGTGTGGCCACCGATCGGCGGTGGCGTCGGGCGAGGCGGCGCTCGGCTCTCGTGCGGTACATGACGAGGGCGACCGCGGCGACCACGACGAGGTGACCACCGAGCACGGCGCGGTGTGCCACGGGGGTGGACCACCGCACCTCGGCGGTGCCCGCCGGCAGGTCCTCGAAGAGAGTGGCCCATCCGAACGCGCGGCTCCGCGCGACCCGGTTCCCGTCCACCTCGAGCCGCCAGCCCCGTGACGGGCTCGACCCGACGAGCACGTCGTCGCCGGCCGCGACCCGGCCCCGGAACCCGGTGAGGCCGAGCTGGCCGAGCGCGTCGGCGTCGGCGGCGAGCTCGGTGGCGGCGGCGGTGGTCGCCCCGTCGGGGAGGTAGGGGGAGCTCGATGCGGTGACCAGGTCGCCGGGCAGGGCGGCCACCGTCGGGGACCACGCCTCGTTGCGGTAGACGGTGAGCGCGGGGTTCACGTCGATCTCGACGAGGTCGAGCTGCTCGGCGAGGGACTCGACGAGCCACGACGGGACGGGATGGCGCACACCGCCGAAGGGCTCGGGGGCCCCTTGGTCGACCATCACGAGGTAGCGAACTCCCATGGGCGCGAGCAGGCGGCCGAGGCGGTTCGTGCGCCGGTCGAGGGCGAGGTCGATCGACCCGCGCAGCGGCGCGTCGGCCGCCTCGGGCGCTCCCGGCCACAGGTCGGGGAGCTGGGGCAGCCCGCCGACCGTGGTGGCGTAGGACACCTGGTCGTCGAGCGGCCAGGCGCCGAGCGGGAGGGCTTCGGGGTCGCCGAACCAGAGCACTCGGAAGGGGTCGTCGGCCGCCTCGTCGGCGAGGAACGCGAGCGAGTTGTGGTGCGAGCTGCGGGGGACGAGCCACCGTCCGCCCACCGACGCGGCGAGCACCGGCAGCATGGCGACGACGAGGGCGCCGACGGCGACGATGCTCGCGAGTTGCCGCCACCCGAAGGTGCTCCGCCGGACGTCGAGCTGGAAGGCGGTGACCCCGAGGCCGACGGCGAGGGCGAGCCCCGCCGCGGCCGGCGCGAGCAGCAGTTCGAGTGCGGGCAGCCCGACGGGCAACCATCCCATCGACGCGACCCACACGAGCATCCAGCTCGACACCGCGAGCGACCAGGCACGCCCGGCCTCGCGGAGCCGCCACTCGCGGCCGACGAGGAGGACGAACGCGGCGGCCGCGAGCACCGCCGAGCTGAGTGCCGACGATCCGATCGGACCGGTGTCGAACCGCAGGATGTGGGTGAGCGGGAGGGCGGCGAGCGCGTCGTTGGAGGTGCCCGCGGAGAACGTGACCCACGTGGGGTTCGTGCGCAGGAGGTCGACGAGCCACGGTGCGTGCAGGAGCGCCCCGACGACCAGGGCGATCAGGGCGGTGAGCCCCATGCGGCCGAGGCCGCGCAGCCCGCCGAGGAGCAGCGAGCCGGGCACGAACCCGACGACGACGGCGAGCGGCACGAGGAGGAACACCGGATCGAGGACCGCGGCGACGGCGACGAGGACCCCGAGGGCGACGCCCTGGCGCCACAGCGGCGGCACGTCGACGCGTGGGCCGAACTCGGCGTCGTGGGCGCCGAAGGGCACCCGGCCGCCGGCGCGCAGCACCCGGGCGAGGATCCACGGCGCAACGGCGTAGGCGACGAGGCCGCGCCACGAGCCGGTGGCGAGCGAGTCGTAGCCGAGCGGGACCGCGGCGTAGGCGAGCAGCGCGGCGGCGCTCGATCTGGACGAGGCGATCGGTGCGACGAGCCGCCAGGTGCCGAGCAGGCCGAGGGGGATCATGCCGAGGATCAGCACGGTGCGCAGCAGCCCCATCGCGCCGAGGAACAGCGATCCGCCGAGCGCGACGAGCAGGGTGGCGGGCGGGGCGACGCCCTCGGCACCGAGGCCGGCACGCCGCCAACTGCTCGCCCACTCCGAGAAGAGCGGGCCGAGCTGCTCGGGGAACGGCACGAACTCACCGACCGGGGGGATGGGCCGGGTGAGGAGGTGGCGGGACCCGACGAGGAGGACGAGCGCGACGAGCACCCACGCGACGAGGGCGTGGCGACGCCCGGGACCCGCGACGGTGTCGACGACACGACGTCCGAGCGACGCGGCCGACCCGAAGGTCTCCTCCCCCACGGCGAGCTGGCCTCGGAAGAACGCGGCGATGCGGGCGCTGCCGCGCACCTGCATGGAGCGGACCTCGCTGTCGCCCACCAGCCGGACCTGCTGGAGTGCGCGCCGGCGCTCGCGGAGCGAGCCGATGCGACGGAGGTTCCAGCTCCAGGCGCTCAGCACGTCGCGGGCCTGGCCGGGGCGCCCGGTGATGAGGGCGAACACCGCCTCGACGAGGTGGACGAGGAGGAGTTGGGGCACGACGAGCGCGAGCGTGGGGAGGCGGTAGGCGGTGAGCATGACCCGCAAGCGGTGCCGGAACTGGAGCCGGCGCCGGTCGTCGACCTCGTGGCGGTTGGCGAGCGCTTCGAGGTGCCGCACCCGTGCGCCGGGCGCCACCATCACCCGTGCCCCGACGACGTGGGCCCGCCAACACAGGTCGAGGTCGTCGCCGAAGAGCGAGGTGTGGGGGTCGAAGCCCCCGAGCGCGCGGAGGAGGTCGGTGCGCACGAGCGTGAACGCGTCGGGCACCGTGAACACGTCGCGCACCGCGTCGTGCTGTTCCTGGTCGAGCTCGTTGCGCTCGACGAGGGGCACGGGGTAGCCGAACTTGTCGGTGCCCTCGCCGGCCGAGAGGAGCCGGGTGGGGTCGTCGTAGCGGACGACCTTCGGACCGACGATGGCCGCGTTCGAGCGGAACGCCTCCTCGACCAGCGCTCGGACCGCGGTGGGGTCGGGCAGCACGTCGTCGTGGGCGAGGAGGAGGAACGGTGGGTTGCCGAGGCTCGGGAGCACGGCGTTGATCGCCCGCCCGAAGCCGGGGTTGGTGGCGAGGCGGATGGTGGTGGCCTCGGGCAGCACGGCATCGACTCGAGCCTCGAGCTCGTCGGGGCTCGCCGCGTCGACGACGACGACCTCGAGCGCGGGGTAGTCCTGGTCGGCGACGGCGGCGAGGGCGGCGTCGAACCACGGTCCGGGGTCGTGCGCGACCATGACGAGGGTGACCGCAGGCGCGAGGGCAGCCTCGGAGGTCGCGCCGGTGGGTTCCAGTGCTGGCTCCGACGCGTTCACGATGGCCGGAGACTACCGCGCACAGCTGCGAACACTTGTCACCCATCCGTAACATTCGTCGCACCTCGGGGCCGCGGTTCGGGCGCGGGATAGCGTGGGCCGCATGGCCGAGGAGACGAGTGCACCGGAGCTCAGCGAGCTCGCCGACCGCGCCGCCCGCTCGGTCCGCGAGATCGCCGAGGTGGCGGTCGGGCTCGGCATCCTCGGCGTGAACCGGGTGCAGGCCTTGCGGCGCGAGGCCGCCCGACGGCTGGCCGCCGAGCGCGAGGGCGGCGATCCGGTGGCCGCCGGGTCGACGGCGGAGGACGCCGACTGACGTGACGGCCCTGCGCGTGGCGGTCGACGCCACCAGCCTGCTCGGACCGCGCACCGGAGTCGGCGTGTTCACCGCCGAGCTGCTCGCCCACCTGCCGCGCACGCGGGTCGCGCCGGTCGCCTACGCCACCACGTGGCGGGGCCGTGGCCGCCTCGCCGGGCTCGTGCCCCGTGGTGTCGAGGTCGCCTCCCGGCCACAGGCCGCCCGGCCGCTCCGCGAGTTGTGGCGGCGGTTCGACCATCCGGTCATCGAGTGGTGGACCGGCCCGGTCGACGTCGTGCACGGGCCCAACTACGTCGTGCCGCCCACCCGGGACGCCGCCCAGGTGATGACGATCCACGACCTCACCTTCCACCACCACCCGGAGATGTCGACGGCCGACACCCTCCAGTATCCGGGCCTGATCCGGCGGGCGCTCCGGCGCGGGGCATGGGTGCACACCGAGTCGCGGTTCGTCGCCGACGAGGTCCTCGAGGTGTACGGCGCCGACCCGGATCGCGTCGTCGTGGTGCCGCTCGGGGTCACCTCGCCGGCCGACGGCGACCCCGCACGCGGCCACCAGCTGGCGGGCGGCGACCGGTACCTCCTCGCGCTCGGCACCGTCGAGCCGCGCAAGGACCTCCCCCTCCTCGTCGACGCGTTCGACCTGCTGGCCGCCGAACATCCCGACCTGCGCCTCGTCGTCGCCGGGCCCGACGGCTGGGGAGCCGAGGCGCTCGCCGCGCGGCTCGCCACCTCGCCCCACCGCGAGCGCATCGTGCGCCTCGGGTGGGTCGACGACCACGACCGCGCCGCGCTGCTGCGGGGCGCCACCGTGCTCGCCTACCCCTCGCGGTACGAGGGGTTCGGTCTCCCACCTCTCGAGGCGATGGCGGCGGACACGCCCGTGGTTGCCACCGCCGTCGGGGCCCTCCCCGAGGTGCTCGGCGAGGGGGCGCGGCTCGTCCCACCCGCCGATGCCGAGGCGCTGGCCGGTGCGCTCGGCGAGCTGCTCACCGACGACGCGGCCCGCGACGCGGCGGTCGCGCGCGGCCGAGACCGAGCCGCCACCTATTCGTGGCAGGCCTGCGCCGACGGGCTCGCCGACCTCTACGCGCGGGCGGCTCGGGGGTGACCACCTCGCTGCCTACACTCGGCGCCGTGAGCTCCCCCGACGCCCACCCCGCCCGATGAAGACCCTCGTCACCGGCTCGTCGGGCTTCGCCGGCCGTCACCTCGTCGCCCATCTCGAGTCGGTCGGCGACGCCGTCACCGGCCTCGACCGGTCCGAAGGGGTCGACCTCACGAACCCTCGCGCGGTGGCCACCGCGCTCGAGGCCGTCCGGCCCGAGGTCGTCTATCACCTCGCGGGGTTCTCCGACGTCGGCGCGTCGTGGACCCGGCCCCGCGAGGCGTTCGACGTCAACGCGATCGGCACGATGAACCTGCTCGACGCCGCGGAGTCGGTCGGGGTCCGCCGGGTCGTCGTCGTCGCCTCCGCCGACGTGTACGGCACGGTGCGGGAGGACGAGCTCCCGCTCACCGAGGAGCAGCCGGTCCGGCCGATGAGCCCGTACGCGGCGAGCAAGCTCGCGGCCGAAGCGCTCGCGAAGCAGGCGTGGTGGGGCCACGGCCTCGAGACGGTCATCGTGCGGGCCTTCAACCACCTCGGCCCGGGCCAGAGCCCGCGGTTCGTCGCGGCGGGACTCGCCGACCGGGTGGCACGCAACGAAGTCGAGGGTCGCACCGAGATCGAGGTCGGCAACCTCACCCCACGCCGCGACTTCACCGACGTGCGCGACGTCGTCCGGGCCTACCGCCTGCTCGCCCTCGGCGGCCAGCCCGGCGAGACCTACCACGTGTGTTCGGGCCACGACGTCGCCATCCGCGAGCTCGCCGACCGACTCGTCGCCATGGCCGACCGGCCGATGACCCTCGTCGCCGACCCCGAGCTCCAGCGGCCGGTCGACCTGCCGGTCCTGCGCGGCGACAACTCGAAGATCCGCGCGGCCACGGGGTGGGAGCCCGAGATCCCCCTCGACCGGACCCTCGCCGATCTCCTCGCCGAAGCCCGCGAGCGGGTGGCGACGGGGCGCTGAACCGCCGCTCAGGCGCTGTGTGAGCGGCGGGCGCGGCGTGGCACCGCGGCCACCTGGGCGCGTGCCTCGCGGAGGCGCGCGCGTTCGACGTTGTCGAGGGCCTCGAGCTCGAGGGCCCGCAGCTCGCGGTCGATGGTGGTGAGGGCATCGGCCCGACTGCGCTCGTCGAGGGCGGCGACCCAGCGCAGCTCGAGGCCGAGGGCGAGGAGGCGGGCCTCCACCCGGGTGTGGCGGGGGGCGACGAGCGGGAGGCGGTCGGCCTTCGCGTCGGGGAAGTCGGTGCCCGCCACCAGCTCGTGGGGCTCGACGCCGAAGAGCCCGGCGAGCAGCACGATGGTGCGCTCGGTGGGGATGGAGTCGCCGGTCTCGATGTGGCTCACGGCGTTGCGGGACAGGGCGAGCCGGGCGGCGACGTCCTGCTGGGTGAGGCCGAGGCGGGCACGGTGCGAGGCGACGCGACGCCCGAATGGCTCGGGGACGTGAGGTGACGGCATGTGAACCCACTTGGCAGACGCCGGGACCCCCGAGAGCCTAGACATGTGGCATGACCAAGCGCGCACTCATCACCGGCATCACCGGCCAGGACGGCTCCTATCTCGCCGAGCTGCTGCTCGACAAGGGCTACGAGGTCATCGGCATGGTGCGGCGGTCGAGCACCGTGAACTTCGAGCGCATCGCCCACATCCAGGACAAGGTCACCATCGTCCCGGGCGATCTCCTCGACGAGGTGTCGCTCATCCACATCCTGCGGGAGCACCGCCCGAACGAGGTGTACAACCTCGCCGCGCAGAGCTTCGTGCAGACGTCGTTCGGCCAGCCGGTGCTCACCGGTGAGATCACCGGTCTCGGCGTGACCCGCCTGCTCGACGCCATCCGGATCGTCGATCCCGACATCCGCTTCTACCAGGCGAGCACGAGCGAGATGTTCGGCAAGGTGCAGGCGGTGCCCCAGAGCGAGTCGACCCCGTTCTACCCGCGCAGCCCCTACGGCGTCGCCAAGCTCTACGGGCACTGGATCACGGTGAACTACCGGGAGAGCTACCAGATCCACGCGAGCTCGGGGATCCTCTTCAACCACGAGAGCCCCCGCCGCGGTCACGAGTTCGTCACCCGCAAGATCACCCACGCCGTGGCCCAGATCAAGCTCGGTCAGCTCGACGAGCTGCGCCTCGGCAACCTCGACGCCCAGCGCGACTGGGGCTTCGCCGGCGACTACGTCGACGCGATGTACCGCATGCTCCAGGCCGACGAGCCCGACGACTTCGTCATCGCCACCGGCCACACCCACACCGTGCGCGAGTTCTGCCGCATCGCCTTCGAGCACGTCGGGCTGAACTACGAGGACCACGTGGTCATCGACCACAAGTTCTTCCGGCCCGCCGAGGTCGACCTGCTGATCGGCGATCCGACAAAGGCCCGCGAGAAGCTCGGCTGGGAGCCGACCACCACGTTCGAGGAGCTCGTCACGATGATGGTCGATGCCGACATCGACCTGCTCTCGGGCAAGCTCCGCGAGCTCTCCTAGCGGCCGGTCGATCGCGTGAGCGTCGCCGTCCTGGCCGGAGGCGTGGGCGCCGCCCGGCTGCTGAAAGGGCTCGTCGAGGTCGTCGAGCCCGCCCGCCTCACCGTCGTCGCCAACGTCGCCGACGACATCGTGCTGCACGGCCTGCACATCAGCCCCGACATCGACACCGTCGTCTACACCCTCGCGGGCGCGATCGATCCCGAGCGGGGGTGGGGGCTCGCCGGTGAGACGTGGCAGGCGATGGAGGGCCTCCGCCGCTACGGAGGCGTCGACTGGTTCAATCTCGGCGACCGTGACCTCGCCACCCACCTGTTCCGCACCCAGCGGCTCTCGGAGGGCGCGTCGCTCGCCGAGGTCACCGCGGAGATCGTCGCGGCCTGGGGCCTCGACCTGAGGGTCCTGCCGGTCACCGAGGACCCACTGCGCACGATGGTCACCGTCGTCGACGAGGGCGAGATCGGCTTCCAGGAGTACTTCGTGCGCCGCCGCCACGACGTCGCGGTGCGCAGCGTGCGGATCGACGGGGCCGAGCGCGCCCGGCCCGCGCCCGGCGTGCTCGAGGCGATCGACGGCGCCGACCGGCTCGTCATCGCCCCGTCGAACCCCATCGTGTCGATCGGGCCGCTCCTCGCGGTGCCCGGCGTGCGCGAAGCCGTGGTGGCCCGCCGCGACGACACGGTGGCGGTCTCGCCGATCATCGCCGGGGCGGCGTTGAAGGGCCCGGCCGACCGGATGCTCGCCGAGCTCGGACACGAGGCGTCGGTGGTCGGCATCGCCTCGCTCTATGCCGAGATCGCCGGCACGCTCGTCATCGACGAAGCCGACGCCGACAAGGCGGCAGCGGTCGAGGAGCTCGGGATGCGCTGCCTCGTGCGGCCGACGGTGATGAGCCGACCAGGCGTCACCGTCTCGCTCGCACGGGCCGTGCTCGGACTGGAGGGGTGATGGGACGACTCGAGGTGTTCGGCATCGAGGGCATCCCCGAGGTGCGGCCGGGCGACGACCTGGCGGGGATGATCGTCACGGCGGCGGCCGCCGACGAGCGCACCGCCCTGGCCGACGGCGACGTCGTCGTCGTCACCCAGAAGGTGGTGTCGAAGGCCGAGAACATGCTCGTGCCGGTCGACCCCGACGATCCCCTCTCGCACAAGCCGCTCGTCGAGCAGGAGTCGGTGCGGGTGTTGCGCCGGCGTGGCGATCTCGTCATCAGCGAGACGAGGCACGGGTTCATCTGCGCGAACGCGGGCATCGACCTGTCGAACGTCGACCGCGGGTTTGCCGCGCTCCTTCCCCGCGACTCCGACAAGTCGGCCCGCCGGATCCGCGACGGCATCCGGGCCCGCGCCGGCGTCGAGGTGGCGATCATCGTGTCGGACACCTTCGGCCGGCCGTGGCGGCGGGGGCTCACCGACGTCGCGATCGGCGTGTCGGGCATCCTCGCGGTGGTCGACCTGCGGGGCACCGAGGACTCCCGGGGCCGCGAGCTACAGGTCACCGAGGTGTGCGTGGCCGACGAGATCGCCGGCATGGCCGACCTCGTGATGGGCAAGGCGACCGGCATCGCGGCCGCGGTGGTGCGCGGGGTCGAGCCGGCCTGGTTCGGCGAGGGCAACGTCCGGCGCGAGGTCGTCCGTCACCCGAGCGAGGACCTGTTCCGGTAGGTGGGTCGGCCCTCGTCGGCCTGGTCCCAGTAGAACGAACACTCCCCAGACTGGACTGGTCCTGTGACTCTCGGAGTCACGAGAATCGACCAGAGCGGCAGTCCGGGGGACGGTGTTCCGGTAGCGACGAGCGTCGAGGCTCAGGTGCCTAAGGCGTGGTGGCGCGGAGTTGGGCGAGGCCGTCGTCGAGGGAGGTCCAGGGCGACCAGCCGAGGTGGATCCGTGCCCGACCGGGGTCGAGGGCGAAGCGTTCGGGCTCACCACCGGTGGTCGACCAGCCCGTCGCCGCCTGGTGCTCCCAGCCGACGGCCTCGGCGACGGTGGCGACAGGCGTCTCGGTACCGGTGCCGATGTTGACGAGCAACCCTCCCCCACGGGTGGCGGCCCGGACGAAGGCGTCGACGACGTCGTCGATGTAGACGAGGTCGCGGGTCCACTGTGCACCGAGCGGCGCCGCACGACGGGGTTGGCGGGGTCCGTACACGTCGCCGAGCACGAGGACGGTGAACTCGAGGGCGTGACGGTCGCGGTACGCGACGAGGTAGTCGATGACCGCCCGCTCGGCCACCCCGGCGGGCGTGGACGGCCGGAGGGGGTGCTTCTCGCGGATCGGGAGCTCCGAACCCTGGGGTGGTTCGTAGAGCCGGGTGCCGGTGGCGGCGTAGACGACCTTCGCGACCCCCGCCTTCCGTGCGGCGTCGATGAGGTTCAACGAGCCGACGACGTTCACCTCGGCGTCGTGCACCGGCTCGTCGACCGCGCCGCGACCGTCGTCGTGGGCGGCGAGGTGGAAGACCACCTCGGGCGCCCGGCGGGCGACGAGCTCGGGCAGGCCGGGGTCGCGGACGTCGACCTGGTGGATGGTGAGGCGGCCGGTGCGGGCCGCACGGGCGGGTGAGAGGTTGGCGAGCTCGCCGGTGGAGAGGTCGTCGACGACGTCGACGTGGTGGCCCTCGTCGAGCAGCCGCTCGACGAGGTGTGAGCCGATGAAGCCGGCTCCCCCGGTGACGAGCGCCTTCACTCCGCCTCGGCGGGTATCCGGGCTTCGTTGACGACGGCGCCGGGCTCGATCGCGACCCCGTCGCCGATGACCGACAGACCGGTGACCGACGCCCAGGCGCCGACGCGGGCACCCGGTCCGATGATGGAGTTCTCGACCCGAGCCCCTTCCCCGACGGTGGCGCCGGCGAGGACGAGCACCCGGTCGAGCGAGGCGCCCTCGGCGACGTGCGCGTCGGGACCGATCCAGGAGCTGGTGACCGTGGCGGTGGGGTCGACGGTGGCTCCGTCGGCGACCGCGGGCTCGGACCCGGCGGTGCCGTCGAGGTAGTGGAGGCTCACCTCGAGGTAGGTGGCCGGTGTGCCGGCGTCGACCCAACGGCCTGCCCGTTCGAGGGCGTAGAGCGTGCCGTCGGCGACCATGGCCGGGAACACCTCTCGCTCGATCGAGACCTTGCGGCCCGGCTCGATGCGGTCGAGCACCGAGGGCTCGAGGACGTAGGTGCCGCCGTTGATCCAGTTGGTGGGCGCCTCGCCCGGTGCCGGCTTCTCGATGAACGCGAGCACCTTCCCGTCCTCGTCGATGGGGACCACCCCGTAGCGGGACGGGTCGTCGACCGGGGTGAGGTGGATGGTGCCCTCGGCCCCCCGGGAGCGGTGGAACTCGACGAGCTCGGTGATGTCGAGGTCGTTGATGACATCGGCGTTCAGGGCGAGGAACGTCGAGTCGATGCCCGCCTGGCGGGCGGCGAAGGCGATGGCGCCGGCGGTGTCGAGCGGTTCGGGCTCGACGGCGTAGACGAGCTCGACGCCCGCGCACCGGCCGTCGGGGTAGGCCTCGGTGAAGCCGTCGGCCTTGTAGCCGAGGGCGAGCACGGCCGTGGTGATGCCGTGCTCGGCGAGGTGGGCGAGGACCCGCTCGAGCATGGAGGGGCCGGCGACGGGGAGCATCTGCTTGGGCGTGCTGAGGGTCAGGGGGCGCAGCCGGGTGCCGAACCCGCCGACCAGGAGCACCGCGGTGGTCACGGGACGAGGAGACATGGTGCAGCAACCGTAGCGCCGCGGCGGTGGCGGTCAGCCAAGGACGTGACGGTGCGCGGCGAGGGTGGCCGCGGCGTTCGCCGCCGGGGTGAAGACCGCCGCACGGCGCCGTCCCCGCTCGCCGAGTTCGGCGCGGCGGGCGGGGTCGCCGAGCAGATCGGCCAGGGCGCGGGCCCATTCGGTGACCTCACCGGGCGGCACCAGCTCGGCCGCGTCGCCCACCACCTCGGGGATCGCGGTGGCGTCGGCGGCGACGAGGGGGCGACCCCGGCTCATCGCCTCGACGAGGGGGACACCGAAGCCCTCGTAGCGGGAGGGCACCGCCACCACCTCCGCCGCGTCGAGGAGGGCGACGAGGTCGGGGGTGGGCACCCGGCCGATGCGCAGCACCCGTGACCCGAGCCCGAGCGCGTCGATCTCCCGGCGGACCTCCGCCTCGGCGGGCCCCTCGCCGCCGGTGAGCACGAGCCGGACGTCGCGGTGCTCGTCGCCGAGGCGTGCCATCGCCCGCACGAGCGTCACGTGGTCCTTGTGGGGATAGGTGATGGCCGGGTAGAGGACGTAGCGGCCCGCGGTGCCGTAACGGGCGTGGACCTCGTCGACGGGCGACGGCGGGGGCAGCGGGGGCACCCCGTGGTGCACCGTGCGCACCGTCGCGGGATCGACCCCGAAGCGGTCGATGACCGTGCCGCGCACCCATTCGCTCGGCGTCAGCACGAGGTGGGCGCGAGCGACCGAGCGGGGCACGACGAGGCCGAGCCACGCCCGTTTCACGGGGTGGAAGTTCTCGGGGTGGTGGAAGGGTTGGAGGTCGTGGATGGAGAGCACCGCCGGTGGCCCGGGCACGAGCGGCATCGTGCCGCCGAGGTGGTGCATGGCGTCGACGCCTCGGCGACGAGCCCGCGCCGCGAGCCACGTCTGCTCGGCGCCCACCCGCAGGCCCTTCAGGCGCCCGGACAGCGAGAGCACCTCCAGGTCGAACGCCTCGGCGAGTTCGGGGTGGGCCTCGACGAACGGTGCGAGGGCGAACAGGACGTGGTCGAGGTCGTCGGGCGGCTCGGCGGCGAGGGCGTGGAGGGTGGTGAGGGTGGACACCTCCGAGCCCCCGACCACGCCGGGCACGAGCCACAGGAGGTTCACGCCGACGAGGCTCATCGACCGGCCGCCTCCCGATAGGCGTCGATGGTGAGGCGGGCGGTGCGGGCCCACGAGTGCTCGCCCGCGATCCGCCGACCCTCCTCGCCGAGCTCCCGCGCCCGCGCGTCGTCGTCGAGCAGGTCGGCGAGGGCGGCGGCGATCGCCTCGGGCGAACGCGGGTCGACCGCCACCCCGCCACCGTCGACGACCAGCTCTTCGGTGGCGGTGCCGGTGGAGGTCACCACCGGGGTGCCCTGGGCCATCGCCTCGAGCACCGGCAGGCCGAACCCCTCGAGGAGGCTCGGGTAGCACGACACCGCGGCACCGGCGTAGAGCGCCGGGAGGTCGTCGTGCGGCACGAAGCCCAGGGCCTGCACGCCCTGCTCGGCGCCTCGTTCGGCAGCTCCGGCGCCGTGATCACCCCACCCCTCCGGGCCGACGAGCACGAGGCCGACCTCGTCGGCCCGGTCGAGCCGGCGGTAGGCCTCGAGGAGGCCGGCGAGGTTCTTGCGCGGCTCTCGGGTGCCGACGAACACGATGTAGCGGTCGGGCAACCCGTAGGCGGCTCGCACCCGTTCGATATCCGACGGCGACGCCGGCTCGACGGCCACACCGAGCGGAACGAACCGCAGTCGGTCGGCGTCGAAGCCGTTGGCCTCGCAGTCGGCGAGGGTGGCGCGGCTCGAGCACAGGACGAGGTCGGCCCGTTCCTTCGTCATCTCGATGGCCCGGCGCATGAAGCTCGTCCCCCGCCGGGTGAAGCTCGCCGCGTCGTGGAGGACCGCGAGGTCGTGGACGGTGACGACGAGGGGCACCGTGCGCGGCGGGACGGCGACGCCGGTGGCGTGGATGACATCGACGGGACCCGTCGCATCCTCGACGTGGGGCCAGCCGATGTGGTGCCACCCCTCGTACATCAGGAGCCGGGGCACCCGCAGCGAGGCGACCGGGATCGGGGGCACCCACGGCTCGGGCGGGAGTTGGCGGTGGCGGGCCGAGACGCCGATCAGCTCGACCTCGCCGGTCGCCGCGATGGCGGCGACCTGGTCGATCGCCGCACGGGCGGTGCCACCCGGCACCCGGTGCCAGCACTGTTCGAGAGCGACGGCGACGCGCACGACCGTGAGTCTGACACGGCGGTCGCGAGGCGCCCGTACACTCGGTCCCCATGCCACTCAAGGTCCTCGTCACCGGCAGCGCCGGCCTCATCGGCTCCGAAGCCGTCAGCTTCTTCGACAAGATGGGCGCGACGGTCCACGGGATCGACAACAACATGCGGGCCGACTTCTTCGGCCCGCGGGGCGACGTCACGTGGAACCAGCAGCGGCTCGAGGCGACGTGCGCGAACTACACGCACCACACCCTCGACATCCGCGATCGCCAGGCCGTCGAGGCGCTCGTCGCCTCGGTGCAGCCCGAGCTGGTCATCCACGCCGCTGCCCAGCCGAGCCACGACCTCGCCGCCTCCCGCCCCTTCGACGACTTCGACGTGAACGCCGGTGGCACCCTCGCCATGCTCGAGGCCTGCCGGCGCCACGCCCCCGACACCGTGTTCGTCCACCTCAGCACCAACAAGGTGTACGGCGACAACCCCAACCGGCTGCCGCTCGTCGAGCTCGAGACCCGCTACGACTACGACCCCGCGGCCGAGGCTCCCGGGCTCACCGCCGAGGGTGTCACCGAGGAGCTCTCGCTCGACCACTGCACCCATTCGCTGTTCGGGGTGTCGAAGGTGGCGGCCGACCTGCTCGTCCAGGAGTACGGCCGCAACTTCGGACTGAAGGCCGCGGCGTTCCGCGGCGGGTGCCTCACCGGCCCGCACCACTCGGGGGTCGAGCTGCACGGCTTCCTCAGCTACCTCGTCGCCCAGGCGCTCGCCGAGGCCGACTACACGATGATCGGGTACAAGGGGAAGCAGGTCCGCGACCAGCTCCACAGTGCCGACGTGGTGTCGATGTTCTGGGAGTACGCCCAGAACCCCCGGCCGGGTGAGGCATACAACCTCGGCGGCGGGCGTCACAACGCGGCGAGCAACCTCGAGTGCGTCGAGCTCATCGCCAAGGCGAGCGGCGGCAAGCGGCCCCGACTCACCTTCGACCCCACGCCCCGGGTCGGCGACCACATCGTCTACTACACCGACCAGTCGAAGTTCCGCGAGCACTACCCCAACTGGGTGCAGCGCTACTCGCTCGAGGAGATCGTCGACGAGATGGTCCACGACGTGAGCCGGGCCTAGCGCTCCCCGGCCTGCACCGATGCGCATCACGATCCTCAACCAGTTCTACCCACCCGACCTCGCGCCGACCGCACACCTCGCGGCGTCCCTCGCCGCCCACCGTGCGGCCAAGGGCGACGAGGTCACGGTCATCACCGGCAGCGGGAGCTACGTCGACGGCGCGAGCTCGGCCCCGCCCGCCGACCACGAGGGTGTGCGGGTGCGGCGGGTGTCGGTGCCCGGTGGCGGCAAGTCGAGCGTCGTCACCCGCCTCGTCGGCTACTTCGGCTTCCACCTCGGGGTGATCGGGCGCCTGCTCGCCCTCCCCCGCCAGCACGTCGTCGTGTCGCTCACCACCCCGCCATACCTCGTCGTGTGGCCGATGCTCGCGAAGCTGCTGAACCACCGCACGAAGGTGGTGCTGTGGAGCATGGACGTCTATCCCGACGCCGCCGAGCGCTTCGAGCAGCTCGACCCGGCCGGCGTGCCCTCCCGCCTGCTGCGGGCGCTCAACCGGTGGATCTACCCGAGGCTCGACCACCTCGTCGTGCTCGACGAGGCGATGGGCGACCTGCTCCTCTCCCAGTACGGGCGCGGTGAGCGGCCACCGACGACGGTCATCCCGAACTTCGAGCCCGCCGACCTCTTCCCCGCCGACGAACCGGTCACGCCGTGGGAGGCCTACGACGAGGAGCCGCTGCGGGGCCGGTCGGTGGTCGTCTACACGGGCAACACCGGCACCGGCCATCGCTTCGACACCGTCATCGCCGCGGCCTCCCGACTCGACCCCGCGCAGCACGCCTTCCTCTTCGTCGGCGGGGGCGTGCGGTGGGGCGAGCTCGAGTCGGCGAGCGCGGCGCTCGGCGGCGGGCGGTCGGCCCCGTTCGTGTTGCGGGGCTACCTCGACAAGGCGGAGATGCCCGGAGTACTCGCCGGGGCCCGGGCGAGCCTCATCACACTCGATGACGAGGCGCTCGGTGTGATGAGCCCGAGCAAGCTCCACGCGAGCCTCGCGATGGGCCGGCCGATCCTCTATGTCGGTCCCGCCGGCAGCAACGTCGACGAGGCGATCACCCGGTTCGGGTGCGGGTTCTCGCTGCGCAGCGACGACGTCGACGGGCTCGTCGCCGCGGTGGAGGCGCTGCGCGACGACGAGCTGCATGCCCGGCTGTCCCGCAACGCCCGCCGGGCCTTCGAGGAGGCCTACTCCGACCGGGCCGCCCTCCCCCGCTTCGACGAGATCATCGACGCACTCGGTCGCTGATCGCCGTCGCCACGGAGGAGGGCGGGTCGCTCAGATCGCGTCGACGCCCCGCTCGCCGGTGCGGATGCGGACCACCTCGTGCACCTCGGTGACCCACACCTTGCCGTCGCCGATCTTGCCCGAGTGGGCCGCGTCGGCGATGGCGTCGACGGCGGCGTCGACGATGGCGTCGTCGACGACCACCTCGATCCTCGTCTTCGGCAGGAACTCGACGCGGTACTCCGCGCCCCGATAGGTCTCGGTGTGGCCACCCTGGCGCCCGACGCCGCGCACCTCGGTGATCGTCATGCCCTCGGCGCCGACGGCGCGCAGGGCCGCCCTCACCGGGTCGAGTGCGTGCGGCTTGATGACCGCAGTGATCAGCTTCATCGTCGTCCCCTTCGATCGGTGGTCGACCTCACCGGCGCTCCATCGCGGTGTCGGCCAGACGGTAGGCGGTCTCGGCGTGCTGGGAGAGGTCGAGCCCTGCGGTCTCGGCGTCGGCGTCGGCACGGACACCGATCGTGAGGTCGAGGACCTTCATGATGAGATAGGTGACGACGAACGCGAACACCATCGTCACGACGTTCGCGATGAGCTGCTCGACGAGCAGCCCGGCGTCACCGCCGTGGAACAGGCCGGCCTCGAAGTCGCCGCCGAAGAAGCCGGGGCGGGCGAAGAAGCCGATGAGCAGCGAGCCGACGAGGCCGCCGACCATGTGGACCCCGACGACGTCGAGGCTGTCGTCGTAGCCGGCCCGGAACTTGAGGCGGACGGCGTAGCAGCAGACGACCCCGGCGATGGCCCCGATGATGAGCGGCGCGGTGCCGGCGACGAAGCCCGCGCCCGGCGTGATCGCCACGAGGCCGGCGACGATGCCCGAGGCGGCGCCGAGGCTCGTGACGTGGCCGTCGCGGAGCCGCTCGACGAGGCACCAGGCGAGGCCGGCGGCTGCCGCGGCGAGGAAGGTGTTGAGCCAGGCCTGGACGGCCACCCCGTCGGCGGCGAACGCCGAGCCCGAGTTGAAGCCGAACCAGCCGAACCAGAGGATGCCGGCGCCGAGCATGACGAGCGGCATCGAGTGGGGCGGGTGGCCCTCGCCCGGCCAGCCCCGACGGCGACCGAGCACCAGCACCGCGGCGAGGGCGGCGATGCCGGCGTTCACGTGGATGACCGTGCCACCGGCGAAGTCGAGCGACCCGCGGGCGCCGAGCCAGCCGGTGAGCTCCTCGGTGCCTCCGTACACCCAGAAGGCCACCGGGCAGTACACGAGCAGGAGCCAGAGCGGCACGAAGGCCGCCCAGGCCGAGAACTTCATCCGCCCCGCCACCGCGCCGGAGATGAGGGCGGGGGTGATGACGGCGAAGGTGCCGAGGAAGGCGACCGACATCAGGGTCGCCCCTCCGTCCTCGAGCGTGATGTTCGAGAGGAACGCGAGCTCGAAGTCACCGATGAACTTCCCGCTCCCGCTGAAGGCGAGCGAGTACCCGACCACCGCCCACAGCACCGGCACGACGAGCAGGCACCAGAAGCTCATCATGATCATGTTCAGCACGCTGCGACTGCGGTCCATCCCGCCGTAGAAGAGCGCGAGCCCCGGCGTCATGAAGAGCACCAGGGCCGCCGAGGCGAGCAGCCAGGCGGCATCCCCTGTGTCCATGTCGTCCATCCCTCTGCCGGAGGTCCCGGCGCCGTCGACCGCCCCGTCGGCGGTTCACTTCGGCGAAAGGTATGGGTCATGTGTTTCGCCAAGGTTTCGGCGATGTGAGGCGACGATGACGCACTCGCGTCAGATTCGCGTCAGGTTCCCGCCGGCACGGGAGCCGGGCGGCTCAGACGCCGAGGCGGCGGGCGAAGGCCTCCGCTGTGCGGGCGAGCCCCTCGCGCAGCGGGATCTTGGGCTCCCAGCCGAGCACCTCGCGGGCGAGGGTGATGTCGGGCCGTCGCTGGACCGGGTCGTCGGCGGGGAGCGGCTCGAAGACGATGTCGCTCTCGCTGTTGACGACCTCGCGGACGAGGTCGGCGAGCTCGAGCATCGTGAACTCGTCGGGGTTGCCGATGTTCATCGGGCCGACGTGGTCGGAGTCGGCGAGGCGGAGCAGGCCTTCGACCTCGTCGTCGACGTAGCAGAAGCTGCGGGTCTGGGTGCCGTCGCCGTAGATGGTGAGCGGCCGACCCTGGATGGCCTGCACGAGGAAGTTCGACACGACCCGACCGTCCTCGAGGCGCATCGCGGGGCCGTAGGTGTTGAAGATGCGGGCGATGCGCACGTCGATGCCGTGGTGGCGGTGGTAGGCCATCGTCATCGCCTCGGCGAAGCGCTTCGCCTCGTCGTAGACGCCTCGGGGTCCGACCGGGTTCACGTTGCCCCAGTAGGTTTCGGGCTGGGGGTGCACGAGCGGGTCGCCGTACACCTCGCTCGTGGAGGCGAGGAAGTAGCGCGCCTTCTTCGCCCGGGCGAGGCCGAGGGTGTTGTGGGTGCCGAGCCCGCCGACCTTCATGATCTGGATCGGCAGCTCGCCGAAGTCCTTCGGGGAGGCGGGACTCGCGAGGTGCATGACGAGGTCGACCGGACCGTCGATCTCGAAGGGCTTCGACACGTCGTGGCGGAGGAACTCGACCTGTCCGGCGCCGACGAGCGCCGCGACGTTGTCGTAGGAGCCGGTGAGCAGGTTGTCGACGCACACCACCTCGTCGCCCCGTTCGACGAGGCGACGCAGGATCGACGAGCCGAGGAGCCCCGACCCGCCGGTGACGACCACCCTCGCCACGCTCAGCTCCTGCCGATGCCGTCGTAGGCGAAGCCCCGCCGCTTGAGGGCGGCGGCGTCGAGCAGATTGCGACCGTCGACGATGCGGGGCGCGGCCATCAGGCCGTGGACCTTGTCGAAGTCGAGCCAGCGGAACTCGTCCCACTCGGTGAGCACCGCGAGGACCTCGGCCCCGTCGCAGGGGGCGTAGGGGTCCGACACGACCTCGATGCCCTCGAGGTCGTGGTGGACCGCAGGGTCGTAGGCCACGACGTGGGCGCCCCGTTGGCGGAGGCGGGCGATCACCTCGAGGGAGGGCGACTCGCGGAGGTCGTCGGTTCGGGCCTTGAACGTGAGCCCCCAGACCGCGACCCGCTTGCCGTCGACCGAGCCGCCGGCCAGGCGTTCGATCTTGTCGGCCACCCGGTCGAACTGCTCCTCGTTGACCGCGAGCACGCCCTTCAGGAAGTGGAAGTCGTACCCCGCGTCCTCCGCGATCCGCGCCAACGCCCGTGTGTCCTTGGGGAAACAGTTGTGCGCGACGAGGCCCGCGGTGCTGACGACGGTGTGCGGCCCGGGCACCTCGACGGAGTAGACGAACCCCTCGTAGGGCCGCGGCTCGGCCTCGGTGACCCGGACCCACGCGACGTTCTTGTCGAGTCGGCGATAGCCGGTGGGTGCGATCCGCTTGGCCTGGCGGGCGAGGGACGCCGTGACCGCCTCACGCTCGTGCGGGGGGACCAGCCAGAGGCACTCCTCGACCTGGTCGGCGCCGGAGATGGTGAGGAACCAGGCGTCGGTCGTCGACTCGGCCGAACGACCCGTCTTCATCCGGGCGACGACGCCGAGATCGGCGAGCAGGCGCACCATCCCATCGGCGAGCACCTTCGACACGGTGCCGTACTCGAGGACGACGCTCGGCCCACCGTTCACGAACGACCACGACCCGTCGCCCCACCACAGCCCCTGCAGGAACATCCGCTTCTGCGGCTCGGAGGCGTTCCAGATGAGATCGGGTACGGCCGCTGTCGCGGGCGCCTGACCCCGAACCGTCTCGATCGCCTCGACGACGGCCTCGTCATCCTCGAGATCCCCGAGCGGCAGGGGTGCGCCGATGGCGAGGGGCAGCCAGTCGTCGGTGACGAGCTCGCCTGCGGGGACCACCTCGGTCGGATGGGGGGTGACACCGTCGGCGATCAACATGGGGTGATCGGCGGTGACGGTGAGTCGCCGACCCATCTTGGTGCGGATGTCGATCACGTCGCCGGCGTAGGGCCGGCGGGTGAAGGCCGCGATCGGGTGGAACTCGGGTGTGGGCGCTCCGGCGGTCCACGCGAGCACCTCCCACCCCTCGGCCCCGACCGCTTCCACGTCGGCGAACACGTCGGCGAACGTGCGGAGCCGGACATCCGAGCCCCGACGGACGAGAAGCGTCTCGTCACCGACGAAACAGGAACCACCCCAACCCGGGCCGGGTTGGAGGAAGTCCTGGCCGATGCGCTTGTCGTAGCCGATGCCGAGCATCACGTCGGCGACGTCGGCGCCCACCGCCTCGCAGATGGCGGCGACGGCGTTGACGAAGCTCAGCTTGGTGGCGAGGAAGGCGTTCGCCGCGTACTTGATGGTCTCGGCCGAGGCGGGGTCGGTGACCATGATCGGCGCGGGGATGCCCATGTAGAGCGAGGCGACCCGGATGGCCGCGCCCTGGTGGTCGCTGCCGATGACGATGCGGTCGGGCTTCATGAAGTCGTTCACCGCCGAGCCCTCGCGGAGGAACTCGGGGTTCGACACGACGTACACGTCGCTGCGGCCGAGCGCCCGCTCGACCACCCGGGTGGAGCCGACCGGCACGGTCGACTTGTTGACGACGACCGACTCGGGTGCCAACACGGGACCGATCTCGCGGGCCGCGGCCTCGATGTAGGAGAGGTCGGCCGAGCCGTCCTCGCCCTGGGGGGTGGGGACGCAGAGGTAGGCGAACTCGGCCTCGGCTGCGGCCTGGGCGGCGCCCACCACGAACGACAGGCGCCCCTCGCGGCGGCCCTCGGCGACGAGTCGCTCGAGGCCGTCCTCGACGATGGGGATCTCGCCCCGGTTGAGGCGCGCCACCTTCTCCTCGTCGATGTCGGCGCAGATCACGGTGTGTCCGAGCGCCGCGAAACAGGCTCCCGTGGTGAGACCCACGTAGCCGGTGCCGATGACTGCGATGGTGTGCGCCATGGCGCCCAAGGCTATCGGTGGGTCAGCACTGCGGGGGCGGAGGGGTCCCCGACCCGTCGGAGTCGCCGGCGTCGACGTCTCCCTGCGAAGCAGCGGTGGTGCTCGAGCTCGCTGCCGTGGTGGTCGTGGTGCTGGTGCTCGTGGTGGAGGATGACGTGGTGGTGGCCGTCGGCAGGCCCTCGTCGCCGGGGTCGACGAGGCCCCGGTAGTCGGTGCCGGTGGTCAGCTCGATGGGGGCGGCGGAGAGGGTCCGGTCCTCGACGAGGACCGGCTCGACGACGAGGTAGCTCGCGAGCAGCTCGGCGTGGGGCCGCTGCCCTGGCAGGTGGCGGATCTCGGTGCGGTCGAGGGTGGTGCCGCGGCGGTTGTCGGAGCCTCGGATCGTGAAGCCGACCTCGCCGAGCGCCTGCGCGACCTCCCACGCCTGGTTCGCCTCGCCGCTGCCGTTGAGCACCCGCACCCGGGTGGTCTCGGGTGTCGGCACGAGGCTGCGGCGGCCGCGGAACAGGTCGAGGATCGGATCGGCGTCGGCCTCGCGCAGCACGAGCGCGGCCTGCCCCTGGATCGTGCGCTCGTCGACGTAATCGGGGGCGGTGAGCGCGTAGCTCGAGAGGCTCTCGGGGTTGAAGAGCCGGAACGCCATGGCGACGTCGAGGATCTGTCCCGTGCTGAGCTGGTCGTCGAGCACGAGCGCGTCGTCGACGGCGTTCAACAGCGCGTTGAGCGTGACGGGGTTGCGGGCACCCCGGTCGATGGCCCGGCTCAACGCCCGCCGCATGAACTCCTGTTGGCGCCGCATGCGGCCGTAGTCGTTGAGGTTGTCGGCCTTCCAGTCGCCGTCGATGAGGTTCTCGTAGCGCCGCGACCGGGAGAAGGCGAGCGCCTGGCTCGGGTCGAGCATCACGCAGCCGGCCTCGGGCACGTCGAGACCGCTGCGCAGGTCGCGGGCGGGGTACGGGAAGTAGACCTCGACGCCGCCGATGGCCTCGACCACCCGCTGGAAGCCGGCGAAGTCGACGGCGACGAAGTGGTTGATCGGGATGTCGAGGTAGTCCTGGATCGACTCGATGAGGGTGCCGGCCCCGCTCGCCGCGTAGGCGTCGCTGATCTTGCCGCTGTGGTCGGTGCCGGCGATGGGCACCCAGAGGTCGCGGGGGATCGACAGCAGGGCGGCGTCGTTCGTCGCGGGGTCGAGCCGCAGGATCATGATGACGTCGGCCTGGTCGCTCGACGGCCGCCGGCCGATCTGGATCGGGTCGTCGGGGTCGAGCCCGTCGGAGGTGTCGGTGCCGACGAGCAGGACGTTCATCGCCTCTCCCTCGGACCGCTCGGCGACGTCGAGCACCCCCGAGAGCGACACGCGGGGGAAGCTGCCGGCCTTCTGGTAGCCGTAGCCGAGGGCGGCAGCGGTCGCGAGGGTGACCACCACCAGGACGATGTTGAAGGAGAGGAGTGCGCGCTGTGGCCACGTCCGCCGCCCACGCACCCGCTGTCGGACGAACCGCACCGAGCCAGCATACAAACGGGAACCCGACCGTCCGGCCGCAGGCCCGGACGTAGGATCGGCCCCATGGCACCTCCCGCCGCCGACACCCCCCGGATCTGGCTCAACGGCACCCTCGTCGACGCCGCCACCGCTCGCATCTCGCCCTTCGACCACGGCCTCACCGTGGGCGACGGCGTGTTCGAGACGCTGAAGATCGTGCGTGGCACCCCCTTCGCCATGCGCCGCCACCTCGAGCGCCTCGAGCGGTCGGCCGCGGGGCTCGGTCTCCCCGCCCCCGACCACGATCTCGTCCGTGCGGCGTCGGCGGAGGTCATCGCCGCCAACGGGCTCGACGAGGGGCGCCTGCGCATCACCCTCACCGGCGGGCCCGGACCGCTCGGCTCGAACCGGGGAGGCGACGGCGTCACCCTCCTCGTCGCCACCTCCGAGCTGGCCCCGGCGGCGCACGGCACCGATGTCGTCACCGTCGAGTGGACCCGCAACGAGCGGAGCGCGCTCGCCGGGCTCAAGACCACGTCGTACGCGGAGAACGTCGTCGCCCTGGCCCGGGCGCTCGAGGCGGGTGCCAGCGAGGCCCTCTTCGCCAACACGGTGGGCAACCTCTGCGAGGGCACGGGGTCGAACATCTTCGTCGGAATCGGCGGCCGTCTCGTCACTCCGCCGCTCTCGGCCGGTCCCCTCGCCGGCATCACCCGCGAGCTGGTCCTCGAGGTCACCGACGCCGTCGAGGACGACCTCACCCTCGACGAGCTCCGCGACGCCGACGAGGCGTTCCTCACCTCGTCCACCCGCGACGTCCAGGGCATCCGCGCCGTCGACGGGGTCCCGCTCCCCCACTGTCCGGGCCCGCTCACCGAGGCGGCGGCCGCCGCGTTCGCAGAGCTGATGGCCGGCGACCTCGACCCCTGAGGCCCGGGCTCCCTCGGGCCCGGCGGCGCCCTCAGTCCTCGGGTCGCAGGTGGACGACGTCGCCGGCGGCGATCTCCACGACCTCGTCGCCCACCTCGACGAGCAGGTGGCCGTCCGCGCCGAGGTCGGCGGCCCGCCCCCTGACCGCTCCCGACCCCATCTCCACCTGCACCATCCGACCGAGGGTGACCGAGAGCCGCCGGTAGCGGTCGAGCAGTTCCGCACGCCCCTCGTCGGTGGGGAGCTTCGCAAGGAGGGGTTCGAGCCCCTCGAGGTAGGCGACGAGCAGCTCCTCCCGGTCGAGGTCGCGGCCGGCGTGGTGGTTGAGCGAGGTGGCGATGCCGGCGAGCTCGGCGGGGAAGTCGGTCGGCCAGTTCACGTTGAGACCGGTACCGATGACCACCGCTGCCACCTCACCGCCCCGAAGGCTGCTCTCCGAGAGGATGCCGGCCACCTTGCGTTCGGTGCCGTCCGGGCCCGCCACGACGAGGTCGTTCGGCCACTTCAGGCCGGGGCGCACATCCGCCACCCGGTCACAGGCGTCCGATGCCGCCACCGCGGCGGCGAGCGCGGTGAGCGGCACGAGCCCCACCGGCAGCGTGGGTCGGATGAGCACCGAGCACAGGAGGGACGCGCCCGGGGGTGCCTCCCACCGGCGATCGCGCCGCCCGCGCCCGGCGGTCTGGTGGTCGGCGACGAGGACGACGCCGTCGTCGGCGCCCTCCGCGGCGAGGGCGAGCAGATCGGCGTTCGTCGAGCCCGTCGAGTCGACCCACCGCACGTCGGCGAAACGAGATCCCGCGAGGGCAGTTCTGGCTTTGTCACCCCGCATGGCTGTAACCATATGGCGTGCTCTCCAAGATCTTGATCGCCAACCGGGGCGAGATCGCCGTCCGGGTCATCCGTGCCTGCAAGGAGCTCGGGATCGGCACCGTCGCCGTCTACTCCGAGCTCGACCGCGACGCCCTCCACGTCCGACTCGCCGACGAGGCCTATGCACTCGGCGGACAGACCGCCGCCGAGAGCTACCTCAACACCGAGGCCATCCTCGACGCCATCGCGCGCAGCGGCGCCGACGGCGTGCACCCCGGCTACGGCTTCTTCTCCGAGAACGCCGACTTCGCCCGCGCCATCATCGAATCGGGCACCACCACCTGGATCGGGCCGCCGCCCGAGGCCATCGAGGTGATGGGCGACAAGATCTCCGCGCGCCTCGCCGCCGAGCGGGTCGGCGTGTCCGGCGTGCCGGGCACCACCGACCTCATCACCGACCCCGAACAGGTGCGGGCCTTCGGCGCCGAGCACGGCTGGCCGGTCGCGATCAAGGCCGCCTACGGCGGCGGCGGGCGGGGCATGAAGGTCGTCCGCGGCCCCGACGAGGTCGACGAGGCGCTCGAGTCCGCGAAGCGTGAGGCCCTCGCCTACTTCGGACGCGACGAGTGCTACATGGAGCGCTACCTCACCTGGCCGCGCCACATCGAGATGCAGGTCCTCGCCGACACCCACGGCAACTGCGTGTGGATCGGCGAGCGCGACTGCTCCGCCCAGCGCCGCCACCAGAAGCTCGTCGAGGAGTCGCCGGCGCCCGCCCTCCCCGACGAGGTCCGCCAGCGCATGGGCGAGGCTGCCGTCGCGGTCGCCAAGGGCTGCAACTACGTGAACGCCGGCACCGTCGAGTTCCTCTACCAGGACGGCGAGTTCTACTACCTCGAGATGAACACCCGTCTCCAGGTCGAGCACCCGGTCACCGAGCTCGTGTCGGGCATCGACCTGGTGCGCGAGCAGATCCGCATCGCCGCCGGCGAGCCGCTCGGCTACACCCAGGACGACATCCTCAACCGGGGCCACGCCATCGAGGTGCGCATCAACGCCGAGGACCCCGCCGGCGGCGCGTTCCTGCCCTCGCCCGGTCGCCTGAGCACCCTTTCGGTGCCGCAGGGCTTCGGCGTGCGCTGGGACGGCGGGTACGAGGCCGGCGACGAGGTCAGCCAGTACTACGACAACCTCGTCGGCAAGCTCATCGTGTGGGGCAGCGACCGCGAGACCGCTCGGCTGCGCATGCTCCGCGCCCTCTCCGAACTGAAGATCGAGGGCGTCGCCACCACCGCCCCGGCCCACGAGGCCATCCTCTCCCACGACGACTTCGCCAACGCCGAGCACTCCACCAAGTGGGTCGAGGAGACCCTCGACCTCACCGGCGTCGGCGGCGTGCCGACGCCGGTCGCCGAGGGCGAGGAGGCCCCCGAGCCGAAGGTGCGCCGCGACGTCGACGTCGAGGTGAACGGCCGGCGCTTCTCGGTCGCGGTGTTCGTGCCCGAGAGCCAGCTCGGCGCGGCTCCGGCCGCCGGTCGAGCCAAGGCCGCGTCCCGCCCCAAGCGCTCGGGCGGCTCGTCGTCGGGCGGCGGCGCAGCCGATGCGGGCAAGGTCACCGTCCCGATGCAGGGCACCATCGTCAAGGTGCTCGTCGAGGAGGGCCAGGAGGTCGAGATCGGCCAGCCGGTCGTCGTCCTCGAGGCGATGAAGATGGAGAACAACATCACCGCCGAGAAGGCCGGCACGATCAGCTCGGTGAAGGTCTCGGTCGGCGACTCCGTCGGCGCGGGCGACATCGTCGCCGAGATCGACTAACCCCGCCCTCCCCTCCCCTTCCCCAACTTGCGTCAGTTCCGGGCGGATACCGCCCGGACGTGACGCACGAAGCGAGGGGTTGGTCGCAGGTGGGCGTCGGTGTCACACCCCCGCGATGGGATGGTGGGCATGTCCACGCACCCACTCGCCCGACTCCAGAGCCTCGCCGCCACCCAATACGGCCTCGTGAGCCTTGCCCAGGCGGAACGATCCGGCGTGTCGCCGAGTCAGATCAAGCGGCTCGTCGCCGCCGGACTCCTCGACCGCCCGTATCGGGGCGTGCTCCGGCTCGTCGCCGTATCGGAGACCTGGGAGCAGGCGGTGAGCGCCGCGCTGCTCGCCGGCGGCGACGAGTCGGTCGCCTCGCATCGTGCCGCGGCACGTCTCCATCGGCTCGAGGGCTCCGAGTCGTGGCCCGTCGAGATCGTGGTGCCGCGGGGCGGGCGCCCCCGCGGCCTCGACGTACGCGTGCGTGAGTCCACCGATCTCGAGGAGGGGGACATCACGCGGCGGCAGGGGTTGCGGGTCACGACGCCGACCCGCACGCTCGTCGACCTCGGGGCGAGCGTCGGGCCGACGGCGGTCGAGGTCGCGCTCGACGACGCCCTCCGCCGGCGGCTCACGACGCCCGCGATGCTCCGCGAGACCATCGAGCGGGTCGAGGGCAGGGGCCGGGCCGGCCCGCGGGTGATCCGCGACCTCCTCGACGAGCGCGACGAGCTCGCCGGCCTCACCGACACCGGGTTCGAGACCAGGCTCCGGCGCCTCCTCCGGCGGGCGGGACTGCCCCAGCCCGTCGCCCAGGTCGTCGTCCGCGACGAGCTCGGCCGTTTCGTCATGCGGCTCGACTTCGCCTATCCGGAGGTCCGGGTCGGCATCGAAGCCGACAGCGAGCGGTGGCACACCGGCATGCAGCGCTTCCACGCCGACCGCACGAAGCGGGCCACCGCCGAGTCGCTCGGCTGGACGATCCTCGCCTTCACCCACCGCCACGTCGTCCGCGAGCCGACCTTCGTCGCCGACACCGTGGCCCGCACCCTCGCGACCCGCACCCAGGCCGAACATGCGTCAGTTTCGGGCGCATCGCGCCCCGAACTGACGCATGTTGCGTGAGGGTGGGGGGAAGGGGGGGAGGGGGGATCAGCGGGCGCGGACGACGAGGGTGGAGGCGGCCCGGTCGTGGATGCCCTGGCGGGAGGGGTTGCCCACCGCCGTGAGGTACACGACGAGGAGCACGACGACTTCGAGCCCGCCGAGGGGCAGCAGCATCGCCACGCCCATCACGAGCCAACGGGTGAGGGCCTTGAGCGGCGCGGGTGCCCGGTCCTCGGTGACCCGCCGGATGCGCAGGCCGAGCGCGAACTTGCCGACGGTGCGCCCGCCGCCGAGCGTGCCGGCCACCTCGTACACGGCCCACACGAGCAGGATGGCGAGGGCATAGGCGAGCTGGTTCTCGATGACGACCGTGTCGTCGTCGACCTTGATGGCGCCGAACACGTTGGCCATGAACATGCCGCCGACGCCGATGATGAACAGGTCGATGACCCGGGCGATGCCCCGCGCCCAGATCGGCGCGAGCGCCCCCGGGCCCGACTCGGGGAGGTCGGCGATCCCGCCCGTTCTCGCGCCGGACGGGCCGGCGTCGAGTTCGGCGTGGAGCTCGGCGTCGAGGTCGACGGGTGGAGCCGGCGGCGGCTCGGACGGCAGATCGGAACCGTCGGTCGGGTCGTGGTCGGGATGGTCGGTCATTCGGCGGCCTCGGCGAGGGCTTCGGACAGGGCGGGGTGCACGAGCAGGCTCTCGACGATGTCGGTGACCGTGAGGCGTGCGGTGACCGCGAGGGCCACCACCGAGATCAGCTCGGCGGCGTGCTTGCCGACGATGGACCCACCGAGGATGACCCCGGTGGCCGGGTCGGACACGAGCTTGACGAACCCGCGGGGGTCGTCGTTGATGAGCGCCTTCGCGCTCGACGAGAAGGGCACCTTGGTGACCCGGATCTTGCGACCCTCGGCGAAGGCGTCGGCCTCGGCGAGGCCCACGTCGGCGATCTCGGGTTCGGTGAAGATCGCCGACGCCGCCTTCTCGTAGTCGAGGTGGCGGTGGGGCCGCTGGTGGAGGCCCATGAAGTGCTCGGCGATCTTGCGCCCCTGCATCGACGCCACCGACGAGAGCGGCAGCTTCCCGGACAGGTCGCCGCCGGCGTAGATGTGGGGCACGCTCGACTGACAGTTGTGGTTGACCACGACGTAGCCGCCGGCGTCGACCTCGACCCCGGCGGTGGCGAGCCCGAGGCCCTCGGAGTTGGGGATCGACCCGATGGCGAGGAGGGCGTGGGAGCCCGTGACGACCCGCCCGTCGTTGCAGCGCACCACGACGCCGTCGTCGGAGACCTCGATGCCCTCGGCCCGGGCCCCCTTCAACAGCGTGACGCCCCGGGCGAGGAAGTCGTCCTCGAGGGCGGCTGCCACCTCGGGGTCCTTCTGGGGCAGCACCTGCTGGCGGCTGACGATGAGGGTGACCTGGCTGCCGAGCGAGGTGAACATGTGGACGAACTCGACACCGGTGACGCCAGAGCCCACCACGACGAGGTGGTCGGGCAGCTCGGCGGGCGGATAGGCGTCGCGGGTGGTGAGCACCCGGCGGCCGTCGACCGGCGCCCAGTCGGGGATGCGGGGGCGGCTGCCGGTGGAGAGCACGATGACGTCGGCCTCGAGCTCGAGGGGGCCCTCGGCGGTGTCGGCGACGACGGTGTGGGGGCCGGTGAGCCGCCCGGTGCCGCGCACGAGGGTGACGCCCTGGCTGGTGAGCAGGTCGGTGACCGAGTGCTCGAGGCGCTCCTCGATGGTGGCGATGCGGGTGGCGAGCGCGGCGAGGTCGAGGGTGGCCGACGGCTCGGTGAGCCCCATGCGGTTGGCCCGTCCGAGGAACGTGAGCGCTCCGCCGGTGGCGATCATCGCCTTCGACGGGATGCAGTCCCAGAGGTGGGCCGCACCTCCGACGATGTCGCGCTCGACGAGGGTGACCTCGGCTCCGAGGCGGGCGGCGAGTGTGGCGGCCTGGTTGCCGGCCGGGCCACCTCCGATGATGACGACGCGCTTGGGCATACGGGGCCGAGGCTACCGGGCCGGCCGTTTCGAGCCGCCGACCCTCCCCGTCGTAGCATCACGCCATGGCCGAGCATCCGAACCTCGACGACTGGAAGGCGCTGGCCGCCAAGGAGCTGAAGGGGGCCGACCCCGACGACTTGGTGTGGCAGACCCCCGAAGGCATCCCTGTGAAGCCGCTCTACACCGGCGCCGACCTCGAGGGCCTCGAGCACGTCGACACGCTGCCCGGCTTCGAGCCCTTCGTGCGCGGCGTGCGGGCCACCATGTACGCCAACCGGCCCTGGACGATCCGCCAGTACGCCGGCTTCTCCACCGCCGAGGAGTCGAACGCCTTCTACCGCCGCAACCTGGCGGCCGGCCAGCAGGGCGTGTCGGTGGCCTTCGACCTCGCCACCCACCGCGGCTACGACTCCGACC
>CAZAVX010000024.1:0-16558 GCA_964488835.1 uncultured Iamiaceae bacterium
AGGCGAGCGGCGCGCTCGGCGAGGGCCGGGGCGTCGAGGGCGGCGGCGACCCGATCGAACCCCTCGGCCGGGCCCGTCCAGCGCAGCTCCTCGACGTCGGCGATCAGATCGAGGTCGTCGACCAGGGTGGCGAGCACCCGGAAGAGGGCCGCGTTCTCCCGGTGCTCCGCGAGCGATTCGGCGAGCCGGGCGGCGCCGCGCACGGTGACGTCCCAGTCGGCAGGGTCCGCGGGGATCGACTCGATGTCGCCCCACCGGGCGAGCACCGCGGCGGCCGACTTCGCGCCCCAGCCGGGGACGCCGGGGAACCCGTCGGCGCTGTCGCCGACGAGGGCGAGCCAGTCGGGGATCGACGCCGGCGGCACGCCGAACTTCTCGATCACCTCCGCGACGCCGCTGACGGTGCCCTTGCGCCGGTCGTACTGCCACACCCGTCCGTCGACGACGCACTGGGCGAGGTCCTTGTCAGGGGTGGCGATGAGCACCCGGTCGACCCGCTCGTCGGCGGCGGCGATGCGGGCGAGGCTCGCGAGGGCGTCGTCGGCCTCCTGCTCCACCATGGCGAACACCGCGAACCCGGCCGCCTCGAGGGTGTCCTCGAGCAGCGGGAACTGGGCGAGGAGCGTGGGGTCGACGCCGGACCCGTCCTTGTAGGTGGGCCACATCTCGTTGCGGAACGACTCGATGACCTTGTCGGTGGCGACGCCGACATGGGTGGCGCCGTCCTCGAGCATCGTGAGCAGCGACCCGACCACCGCCCGCGCCGCGCCCACCTCGTGACCGTCGCGGGTGACGTGGGAGGGCACGGCGAAGAAGTGCCGGAACAGCTCGTAGGTGCCGTCGACGAGGTGGACGTCCATCCCCCGATCCTCGCAGCTCCGCCGCCCGCCCGCGCTCGCGTCCGGCACCGCCCCCACGCTTCTGGCGCGAGTTTCGTTCGCTGAGCGAACCGAAGTCGGGACAGAACGGTCAGCCGGCGAGAGAGCCGGTCAGGTGGCGGGCGCCTCACGCACCAGGTCGACCGCAGCGGCGCGGGGCACCATGACGATCACCCCGTCGAGCGGGCCCGGCACGTCGGCGAGACGCCGGAGGACCGGGTCGCCCATCACCGTCTCCGCGCTCGGGTGGACGGCCACCACCTCGTCGCCGTGGTCGCGCAGCTCGCCGTAGACGGTCCGCCCGAAGTTGTCGGCCTCGTCGGAGGCCCCGACGACGGCGAACCTGTGCTGGGCGAGGAACTCCCGGGCGACCTCCGGGTCGACCACCCGCTCGGCCTCGCGCTCGGAGGGCCGCAACGCCAGCAGGACGAGGATGCCGAGCAGCAGGAGCTGGGGCACCCGCAGCCCGAGGCCCCACGCCTCGAAGGACGGCTCCCGGTCGGGGCCGACGGCGACGTACATCGCGATGATCGCGGCCTGGAGCACGGCGCCGATGCCCCACAGCACCCGCCGGTCGAACGCCAGTAGCAGCGCCATCCCCACGAGGAAGATCGCGGCTGCGCCGAAGCCGAAGACCCGGATGTCCGCGGCCTCGCCGGCCTCGTCGACCTGTTCGCCGACGTGCACCACCTCCAGCCCGATCAGCACATAGACCGCCGCGATCCCCGCACAGAGTGCCGCCGCCAGGTGACGCCAGTTCGATCGTGACATCGCACACCTCCTCGACCGGCTTCTCCTCCAGCGTGCGCCGGGCCGGCGGGGTGCAACAGGGTCGTTCGTCAGATGATGCCGGGGCGCTCGTCGATGTGGAGGGCCGTGTCGATGCACACCGCCGAGGCGATGACCATCTGGCGCAGCGGGTCCTCGAGCGGACGGTGCATCGACACCACATAGGAGTCGGAGTTCCGCAGGAGGGCCTTGGCGATGCCCTCGAACGACTTCACGACCCGGCCGATCTCGGCGTCGGTCTCGTCGTAGATGACGAAGTCCCAGTCCGACCAGCTCGTCCCCTTGATGCGCCCGATGCTGCGCCCGCCCACCTCGAGGTCGAAGCGGATCTTGCGGAACGCGTTCTCCTGCACGACCCGGCCGATCTCGTTGCCGGCACCGTCGCTCACGACGATCTTCGACTTCATGACCTTCGCCGGCCGGGTGAGCTGGAGCATGACGTTGCCGTCGGCGTCGAGCACCTCGAACCGGTGGGTCATGTGCTTGTCGAAGTTGGTGAACGCCCGCACGAGCTGCTTCGCCGCCGACTGGCCCACCTGGCGGACCGAGCCGAGCACGCGGCCGTCGGGGTGGGTGATCTCGTAGTTCGCCGCGGTCTCGACGAACGACCCCTGCTGCTGCACGAGCAGGATCGGTTCGGTGAACAGGTGACCGGTGCCGGTCCACTTCGCCTGGGTGAACGTGAACTTGGCCGCGTTCTCACCCTTCAGGATGTAGTCACCGAGGCCCTCGGTCATCGACCGCTCGGTGCCGAAGGGATCGACCTGCTGCTCCCCGTTCGTCGACACGTGCTCGGTCCACTGGGCACCGTCGTAGTACCGCAGCTCGGCACGGCCGAGGGGATCGGGGTACCAACCCGCGGGGTGCTGGGTCTCGCTGTGCTCGGTCATGGAGCCGAGTGTGGCGCACCGGCGCGGGGCGCCCCGAAACGGGTCACGCCGTCCCGGTTCAGGCGGGGTCGGGCAGCGGGTCCGGCCGGGTGACGCGCTCGGGCTGGGAGACGGCCATCGCGAGACGCTCCGCGTCGGCCGTCCGTACGAGCAGCCAGGTGTCGCCCTCGTCGATCGAGTGTCCGGGGAGCGTGTCGAAGGGGATCTCGTGCCACCGCCGGAACCCGACGACGAGCCCGGCGAGCCCGCCGACGAACGGCGCGGCGGTCATCGCGGTGGCCCCGCCGAGTGCGAGCGAGACGCCGTGGTCGACGGTCTGGGATGCGACGAGGAGGAGCGTGGCCGCGACGACCACGCCGATGGCGATCAGGGCGAAACGCGCCGCCACCGAGGCGGCCGCCGCCTCGATCGCCCGCGCGACGGCGTGCTCCCCGCTCCCCCGTCGGACGATCATCGTCCGGGTGTCGGGCACCGAACCGCGGACGAGCCGAGCCGTCCGCTCGGCGGCGGCTCGCGACGGGAAGCTGGCAAGGTACAGAGTGGCCGACATCTCGATCTCCCGGAACTTCGAAGTTGTCGAAGTGTGGGAGGAACCGGACCAGGTCCCACTGTCCGACCTCCACAAACCCGGTCGTTGCCGATTGTGATCAGCTGCCAGCGAATGGCGCCCCGAGATGGTGACGGTGGATGTAGACGGCCACCTCGCACTCGAGCACCCGGGCGGGGTTCCCGAAGACCGGGCCGAGGATCTCCTCGATGCGGTCGAGCCGGTTGCGCATCGTGTTGTAGTGCACGTCGAGGCGGCGAGCCGCGCCCGCGAGGTTGCGTTCTCCGAGCCAGACCCGCAACGACTCGACGAGCCGGCCGCGGTGCTCGGCGTCGTAGCGCAGCAGCGGACCGATCGTCTCCTCGACGAAGTCGGCGAGGTCGTCGGCGGGAGTGCTCGCGAGCAAACGTTCGAGCCCGAGCTGATCGAACACCTCGGTGACGTGTCGACCCTTGGCCCACCGACCCACGTCGACCGCGCGGCCCGCCTCGACGAACGAGCGCGCGAGGAGATGGGGCGAGTCGACCCGCCGCCCGACCCCGATGCTCACCGACACCGCGTGCAACCGCTGGTCGAGCTCGCGGCGCATCGACTCGGCCAGCTCGCGCCGGGCCGCTGGCGAGTCGTCGGCCACGGTGATGAGCGCGGCGATCGTCGCGCTCCGCCGCCAGACGATGGCGTCGGCACCGAGGGTCGCCCGGGCAGCCGCCGCCATCGTGGCGAGCGCCCGGTCGGCGACGTCGGCGTCGACGGGCGGGTCGATCGAGGCGAGGAGGACCGCCCGCGGCACGGCGAGGTCCCAGCCGAAGCTCACCGAGCGTTCGACGACCTCCTCGACGCTGCGGCGATGGCCGGAGATGAGTTGCTCGAGCGACAGTGCCGCGAAGCGCTCGTTGGCCTCGGCGACCGCGGTGGCCTGCGCGAGGTGGGTGGCGATGCCCATGGCGGCGCGCTCGACGGCCACGTGGGCTTCGACGTCGAGTTGGTCGGATTCCGCACCGACGACGATCTCGCCGTAGTGGCGCGACCCCGCACGGACCGCGAAGCGATGGACCTCCCCCTGACCGTGGACCGCTCCACGATCCGACCCGGGCGGGGCGACCGCGGTGATCCGCCCCTCGGCATCGGTGAGGGCGACCGGGTGGCCGACGAGGTCGACGAGGGCGTCGAGCAGCGGACGGATCCCCCCACCGCCGAGCACGATGTCGCTGAAGCGCCGGTGGATCGCGAGCATCCGCTCGTCGTGCTGGTCAGGCAGGGTCACAGGCAGGCAGGGTCACGGGCGGGCAGGGTCACGGGCGGGCAGGGTCACGGGCGGCATCGGCGTCGGGGATTGTCGCTTCCTCACAACAGTGGCCGACCCTATCGGCAGAACTCGCCATCCGATCGCGCCGGGCCGAGCGGCACGATTCGAGGTGATCGTCGGCCTCCGAGGAGGTGAGTCGAGATGAGCGACGGCAAGACCCGCAAGCAGGGCAAGTCGGTGCTCGAGAAGCGCCGCGCCAAACAGGAGAAGCGCGCCGCGCGCGCCGAGGCGGAGCGGCGGCGCCAGCACACCGGCGGGTAGGCCGACCGGCAGCCCGACCGGGTCCCGGCCAGGACGGCGAATCCTCCACGCCGTCCTGGTCCGGGCGCGACGCTGCCCCCGTGAGCGCGGGCCCCGATGAGCGCTGTTCAAGGGAGCGCGGCCCCGATGAGGTCTGCCCCGAGGAGTGCTGGGCTCAGTGGGGATGCTGGCGGCAGTCGTCCCCGTGCCCCTCGAGTCCGGCGAAGGGGCCGCACGGGTGAGGGACGAGCCACACGTGCATCATCGGCTGGCCGACCCTGAACTCGCCGAACGCACACTCGCCCGGTGTCGGCGTGGTGCCGACGACCCGGTCGCCGATCCAACACAGGTCCTGGTGGTCGTGCCAGGTGGTGAGCGTGCCGGCGATGTCGGGCGCGTCGTCCAACGTGGATCCGGGCGGGAGGATGAACATCGCCGACACGAGGTCCTTCGTGCCGTCGGGGTTCACGCGGAACACGATCGACTCGGGACGCCGGGGGTCGAGGGTGATCGGGTCGTTGCGCAGGACGGGATGGCTGAAGTGTTCGTAGCCGGTGATGCCGTCGCCGATCGACACATACCCCTCGGCCTCGACGCTGGCAGGGTCGGAGAACCGCGCCATCTCCGCGGCGACGTCGTCGACGAGCGCCCGGGCCGCCGCCCGCTGCGCCTCGGTGAGGCGCGGGTCGTCGAGCGACACGACCGGGTCGTCGGGGTCGTAGGCGGTCCCGACCACGCTCGCCCGGCCGTCGACTTGCGGACCGGTCCCGTGCTCGTGACCATCGGCCTCCCCGTCGGCGTGGTCGTGTGGGGAGCTGCCGTGTCCGTCGTCGTGCGCATGGTCCTCGGCGTGACCCGGCCCGTGGGCGTGTCCGTGGTCGACGGCCATGGCCGGCACGGCGAGCCCGAGCACCAGCACGGTGGCGAGCGCGCCGGCAGGGGCCGCCGGGAGCCAGGTCGGCGCCGGCACACCGATCCACGCGGCCGTCGCGGCGACGAGCGTGACGGCGGCGAGCGCGGCTGCCACGAGATCCTGGATGCCGACCGGCGCAGGATCGGCCATCGCCGCGACGACCGGCCACCCCACCGTCGCGCCGGCCACCCACGCGAGGAGGGCCCCACCTCCGAGGGCCGCGCCGACCAGCACGAGCCACCGGGCGGGGCGGACCACGACGAGCACCGCCCACCCGAACTGGGCGAGGGCAGTGAGGGCGAACAGCGTGCCGAGCGTCGGCACCTCGGCGTGCGAACCGGCAGCCGCGGCGTGGACGAGCCCCGCCGCCGCCGACGCGGCCGCGGCGACGAGGAGGTAGGTACCCCTGGCGCGCACCTCAGTGCTCATGGCCGCACCCTCCTCCGTGGCCTTCGAGACCGGCGAAGGGCCCGCACGGGTGGGGAACCATCCAGACGTGCAGCATCGGGGCGGTACCGCGGAACTCGCCGCGAGCGCAGGTGCCGTCGGGTCGGGTTCGTCCCACGACCCGGATGCCCTCCCAGCACAGGTCCTGGTGGTCGTGCCAGGTGGTGAGCGCGCCCGCGATGTCGGGCACGTCGGCCATCGTCGAGCCCGGCGACATGAGGTACATCGCCGAGACGACCTCCTTCGTCCCGTCCGGGTGCACCTGGGTGACCACCGACTCGATCCGGTCGGGGTCGAGCTCGACGCCGTCGCCGATGTGGCCGAGGTGGATCCAGTGCTCGTAGCCCGTCGCCCCGTCGCCGATCGAGACGTACCCCGCGGTCGCCACGTCGTCGACCGTCCGGAACCTCGCCATGCCCGTCGTCGTGCGGTCGATGAGGTCGCGGGCGGCCGCCCGCTGCTCGGGGGTGACCCGGGGGTCGTAGAGCGAGATGACCGGACCGCTCGGTCCGCCGTCGTGCGCGTGGCCGTGCCCGTCGTCCTCGGCAGGAGATCGGTCGACCGCACGGTCGGCGCTGGTGTCGTCGACGAAGGCGACCGTGCTCGTGTCGGGCGAGGCCACGACGGCCGCGCCGCCAGCAGGGTCGTCGGTGTGAGCGTGCTCGTGGCCCGCGGCCATGGCCGGCAGCGTTAGTGCGGCGAGGGCCACGACCACGGCAGGGGCGACGCCGGTGCGCTGGAGCCATGCCGGGGGCTCGTCGGCGAGCCAGGCCCAGAGCCCGGCGCTCACCGCCGCCGAGGCCAGCGCCGCGGCGACTCCGTCCTGGAGGCCGATCGACTCGCCGGAACCGAGCACCGGCATCCCGGGCACGCCGGCGTCGGTCCTCGTCAGCGCCCAGGCGACGGCGAGGCCGAGGTTGAGCAGCATCCCGGCGAGCGCGACCCTCCGGGTGGGTCGGGCGAGGGCGAGGGCCGCCCATCCGAGCTGGGCGACCGCCGCGACGGCGAACAGCAGCGCGAGGGTGGGGTCGTCGTTGTGGGATCCGGCCGCCGCGCCGTGTACGAGGCCGGCGCCCGCCGACGAGAGCGCGGTCAGCACGACCGGTGTGAACCGGATCGGCGCGGGGGCGCGACGGGGGTCGCCGCTCGTGGGCTGGCTCGTCGGTGTGGCCGTCATGCGGACCCCCCTGGTCGTCGCGCCGTGCCGCGAGCGTAGAGGCTCGCGCGACCGCGGTCACGGGCCGGCCCTGCCGCGAGCTGGTCAGTCGGACCAGGGCACGACGCACGCCCAGGTCTCGAGCAGGGCATCGACCTCCCCCGGTCGGCTGTAGGCCTCGCGGTCGCCGTCGAGGCGGCACCGGAGGTCGCGGAGCAACGGGCCCTCGACCACCTCGAACGAGAAGCGGCCGCCGGTGGCCTCGTTCGGTCGATCGGGCTGCGCGATGTTCACCGTGACCAGCCCGAGCAGCAGCTGGGAGACGAGGAGCACGCCGACCAGCCGACGCGAGAGCACTCTGGTGGCGGCGACGACCATGAAGAGGAACAGCAGCGGCGGGATGAGGTGCGCGAGCTTCCAGGGGAACCTGAGGAAGAGGAGCTCGGTCGTGAGGAAGCCCAGCACGCCGGCCCGCAACGCCGCCGAGGTCGACCACCGCGACCACGTCGAGTGGACGATGGGGAGGAAGTGCCAGCCGACGAGCACGATCACCACCGGCCCGAAGAAGAAGACGTTCTTCACCCCGAATCGTCCGATCTGCACGAACAGGGTGGAGACGGGGACGTCGGACCGGACGAAGTCGGACCCCAGCTGGAGGTAGGGCGCGAGGAACAGCAGCCCCACCAACCCCGCCGACCCGGCCGCGGTGAGCGCGAGCGGCCGGCGGTCGTCGCGCTCGCCCCACCAGTGGGCGGCGACGAACGCGGCGACCACCGCGACCGTCGAGAGCCGGCAACCGACGGCGAGGGCGTAGAGCACCGCCGCGGGCACCCACCGCTTCGAGAACTGGAGGTTCGCGGCGGTCAGCGCGAGCCCGGACGCCCAGAGGAAGTCGACCATCGAGGTGCCCGCGACCCACACGAACGGATTGAGCAGGGCGGCGAGCCCGAACCACTCGGCGTGGGGGATCGACTCGCGCTGGAGGAGCCGGGTGAGCGCGAGCGCGGTGACGATGGCCATCGCGACCGATGCGAGGTTGACGAGGGTCGACCCCCCGAGTGCGTGGAGCACACCGGTGACCGCCTCGAACACCGGCGCGCCGGGGATCCGCGACACCTGGTAGTCGCCGTCGAGGATCGACTGGCCCGCGTGGTAGACGCCGCCGACATCGAGGTCGGTGCCGGGGCCGAGGAACGTCAACGGCACGTAGCCCACGACGACGACCACCAGGCCGATCAGGAAGGCGCGTCGGTCGAGCGAACGGAGCCACGACTCGGATGGAGCGGCGACGGTGTCCAAGGCGCCGCAGCGTAGGGCAGCCGCCCGATCGGCGGACAACGCGCCGAGCCGGCGCTGCAGGCTCACCGACAGCACCGCGCCAACACGGTGCCCCGAGGCGCCTCCGCGCTGTCCTGCTGGTACGAGTAGATCCCGACGACGCCCGGCCCGTCCTGCACGAGCCGGATCTGGGCGAGCGCGGCGTCGACGCTGTTGAGGTAGGCACCGACACCGACGCCCACCCTGCCGGGGTGTCGCTCGGCGAGCTCGTCGGCGAAGGCCACCCACTGGCGGAACCACCCGGCGTGTTCGGCGTTCGCCTCCCGCATGTAGGCCATCGCGAGGACGAAGTCGACCCGGTCCTCCTCGAGCCATCGGGGCCAGTCCTGGAAGTAGTGGACGGCTGCCCGGGTGCCGGCGAACCCGCCGGGGCTCGCCGAGGGGCCGGGACCACCGGCGATGACCGCGGCGCTCAGCAGGGCACCCGGACGGACCCGGGCGAGCGTCTCGTCGGCTCGTGCGACGAGCTCGGCGGTGCGCTCGGTCCGCCAGCGCGACCATTCGGGATCGGTGGGGCCCGGACGATCGGCGCGACCCGTGTCCCGTGCGAACGCCGCGAGCGCGTCGGGGTGGTACCCCAGGCGCTGGTCGTCGTAGCGGACGTAGTCGAGGTGGACCCCGTCGACGGCGTAGCGACCGGCGATGTCCTCGACGATGGCGGCGACGTGGTCGTGGACGGCGTCGAGGCCGACGTCGAAGAACTCCCGGGAGACGGTGCCGTCGTGGGCGACGGTCATCCACGAGTCGGGGCTGTCGGGGCCGTGGGCCACCCACGCCATCCCGCTCGGCAGGTCGAGCCCGTCGTACTGGTGGTGGTAGGCGTGTCCGACGACGAACCAGGCGTGGATCTGGATCCCCCGCTCCCGGCCGCCGTCGACGAGCGCGGCGAGCACGTCGAAGCCCGGCGCGAGCCCGGGGTCGGGGGTCGAGGGGAGGTACCCCGACCGGTAGTAGGCATCGTGGCGTCGCGCCACCTGGGCGATGACGGCGTCGATCCCTGCGGCCTCCACCTCGTCGAGCAGCGACTCGACGCCCGCGGGCGTCTTCAAGGTGTCGTCGAAGAGGTGGACCCACACCGCCGAGGCCGGGGGGTCCACCGCCGGCGCGGGTGCGGTGGTCGAGGTCGACGTGCTCGTCGCCGGCGTCGAGGACGAGGTGGTCGGAGGGGCGCTCGTCGAGGACGAGCGTGAGGTGGATGTCGCGACGGTGGAGGAGGTGGTGGTGCTCGAGGCCGACCCGCCCCCGCCCCCGCAGCCGGCGAGCACGGCGAGAAGGACCGCCGCGGCGAGCACTCGCCCCGGCACACGGGACCACTCGGGGACGCGACACGGCGAGGACATGGGGTGACGCTAGCCCCGCCCCTCGGCGCCGGGCGCTCACCGACCCGCGAGGACGCACGACGCCCGGGGAGCACCACGTCGGCGAGATCGGGGTCTATCGTCGCCTCCGGTGCGCCCCCGTCGCGGAGGAGGTGCGATGCCAGCGCCACGACCAGAGCAGGGCTCGACGGCGGAAGCGTCGGCGCGCCCGCCGGCCACCCTCGGGTTCGAGGCGACCCTCGTCGCCGTGCTCGCGCTGATCGGGGTCGTGGCGCTCGCCGTGGCCGACGAGGACAGCTCCGCGGGCACGCCCTGGCTCATCGCCGCCGTGGTCGGCGGCGCCGTGCTGCTCGTCTACGACTGGGTGCAGCGCCGGCGGCTCCGACGCGCGGCCCAGCAGGCGGCCGCCGCGCTCATCGACGCCCAGGCCGACCTGCGCGACCGCGACCGAGCGCTCCAGAACACCCAGGCCCGGCAGGCGAAGCTCCTGCGGCTGGCGAGGGAGATCGCCGGCAGCACCGACCAGGGTCTCGTCGCCCTCACGGCCACCCGCGCCGCGAGCGCGGTGTCGGGTGCCGCCCGCGTTTCGCTGTGGGTCCTCGACGGTGGCGGCGAGTCGATGCGCCTCTTGGCGGAGGGCAACTGGGAGGTCGCCCATCAAGAGCGCGGCCGCTGGCTGCCCGTCGGCGAGGGCGCCATCGGCGCGGCGATCGCGGAACGCCAGCCCATCGGCGTGCCCGGCGACGGCACCACCACCTGGGTGTGGCCCCTCCAGGTCGGCACCCGCATCGTCGGCGTGATGGAGCTGGAGGAGGGCCCGGTCCCCATCGACGACACCATCGGCGATGCCGTGTCGACCCTCGCCACCCAGGCCGCGTCCACCCTCGAAGCGGCCCGGCTCCACGCCGAGAGCCGCGAGCTGGCGCGCATCGATCCGCTCACCCGCCTCCCGAACCGCCAGCTCCTCGACGAGGACCTCGAGCGGGCCCGCGAGCTCGCCCGCCGTCACGGCCACGCCGTCTCGCTGCTGATGATCGACCTCGACGACTTCTCCCGCATCAACGAGACCTACGGGCACCCCTACGGCGACGACCTGCTCGGCCGCGTGGCCGAGACCCTCACCGAGAACCTCCGCCGCAGCGACACCGCCTACCGGGTGGGTGGGGAGGAGTTCGCCGTGCTCGCGAGGGAGACGAACGTCGAGGGCGCCTCCCAGCTCGCCGAGCGCCTCCGGCGCAGCATCGAGGCGGCGATGCCCCGCACCGACACTGGCGGCCCGCTCCTCACCGCGAGCATCGGTGTCGCCGAGCTCGGCACCCGCGAGCCCGACGTGAGCCGCACCGTGTCGGCGGCCGATGCCGCGCTCCTCGACGCGAAGCGGGGCGGTCGCAACCGCGTCGCGGTCACCGACACCTCGACGCCCGACGGACCTGACGGTGCCTGAGGGGGCCGCCCTCGCCGACGGCGCGACTCCCTACGGCACGAACAGCGTCTCGTTGTTCATGGCGAGTATCAGCGGCACGCCCACGTCGCGGGGCGTGACGGGGCGCACGGTCGTGAGGGTGAGCGGCCCCTCGGCCACCACCGCGTCGAGCTCGAGGCGCCGCGTATAGGACGAGCCGTCCGCCAGGTAGCCCTCGGCGAGGACCTGCTCGATGGCATCGACCTGGGTCGCGGCCTCGTCGGCATCGGCCCAGTGGTGGACGATGACGATCTGGCTCCCACCCTCACCGGCGCTCCAGCCGATCCCCACCGCCTGCACGGGCGCGCCGAGACGTGGCCCGGGGCCGTCGTCGGCACCCGAAGAGGGGGTGGATCCGTTCAGGTCGCGGAGCCACGCGCCGTAGAGACCCTCGACACCGTCGAGCCGGGCGGCGACGACCCGGAGGCGTTCGTTGTCGGCGAGCCGCGGGCCGTCGCCGGCCACCCACTGCCGGGCCATCTCGAGCGACGGCGTGGCGACGAGCCGATCGCCGGCGATCGCCATGCGCAGCGGCGTGCCGAGGGGCCGAGCCGTGGTGCGGCTGGCGAGATCGGCCTGGAAGTCGTCGCCCTCACCCGCGGTGACGATGCCGTCCTCGATCGGCACCACCTCGGCCTCGTCGAAGGTCGCCGAGTCGAAAGAGCCGGTCGCCACGAGGAACCGGTCGGGCAGCAGGGAGATCTCGGCGAATCGGTCCACATCGGCGAGGTCCCACCCGAGCTCCTCGCGGAACCCGTCCGGGTCGCCGGGCGTGTAGAGGAGGTCGGCGAGGGGGACGAACACGGGCGTGTCGAGCTCGGTGGCGTCGTAGGTCAGCGCACGCGTCCACGCGCCGAGCGCAGCCGCGTCGCCCGGTTCCGGGCGTGCGAGTCCGGCGGCCTCGGAGGCGGCGTCGAGGTCGCCGATGTTGATCACCGCTGCGGCGCCCTCCACCGGCGGCAGCTCGGCGAGCATCGCCTCCACCGAGAAGGGCCGGACGGCACCGGCGTCGTCGGTCCCGTCGTCGTCTCCACACCCCCCGGCGAGCAGCGCGAGGGCGACGAGGGGGAGAAGGGCGCGTCGAAGCATCGGGGGTTCTCTCCTGGAGGAGCGGCCGGGGTCGCCCCATGGTGGCCGCTCGGGGTCAGTCAGGAAAACCTGAAACGCCCTCGTCGAGGGCCACGCCCGCCGAGTTCAAGAAGCCGGAGATCATCCGGTAGTAGCCGGCGAGGAACAACAGCTCGACGAGCTGCTCCTCGGACCACCGCTCGGCCAGGGCCTTCCAGGTGGCATCGCCGACGCAGTCGTCGGCGCACAGCTCGTCGACCATGGCGATGAGCGCCCGGTCGTCGTCGGACCAGGAGTGCCCACTGTCGTCGGAGGCGAGCGCGGCGATCTCGTCGTCGGTGAGCCCGACCCGACGCCCGATGATGACGTGCTGGCCGAACTCGTAGGCCGCGCTCGCGCGGTGACCCACCCGCAGGATGACGACCTCGCGCTCGCGCTCGGGGAGCGTGCCCTTCCCGAGGAACGCGCCGCCGAGGCGCACGACGCGATCGGCCACCCGCCGGTTGTGCACCATCGTCCCGAAGATGTTGAGCGGGCGACCGCCCGGCCGGGTGCCGGCCCGCTCGAGCACCTCTCGCTGCTCGGGCGTCGGATCGGTGACCGGGAGCAGGCGGGGCGTCTCGGGTCGGGGCGGCCGAGTGGTCATTCCTCGACCAGCTCGATGAGGGTGCCGAACGCGCCCTTGGGATGGACGAATGCCACCGTCGTGCCACGCGACCCGGGGCGGGGCTCCTCGTCGATGACCCGACCGCCCTGGTCCTTGATGGCCTGGAGCGCCGCGGCGCAGTCGGCCACCCGGTAGCCGATGTGGTGGAGCCCCTCGCCCTTCTTCTCCAGGTACTTCGCCACCGGCGAGTCGTCGCGGGTGGGGGTGAGCAACTGGATGTAGGACTCGGCCACCTTCAGCAGGGCTTCCTCGACGCCGTCGGACTCGACGACCTCGCGGTGGTCGACCTCGGCGCCGAAGGTGTCGCGGTAGTAGCGGATGGCGGCCTCGAGGTCGTTGACGGCGATGGCCACGTGGTCGATCTCGGTGAGCAGCATGGTGCCTCCTCGGCTCAGCCCGCTCGACGGAAGAGGGTGATCTTGTCCTCGCCCACCCGCTCGCGGAGCTCGGGGTCGTCGATGCCCTGACCCTCCTCGGTGGCCAGGCAGAGCACACCGATCTTGCCCTCGTGGAGGTTGCGGTGCATCTGGTAGGCGGCCTCGCCGGTGTGGTCGAGCGTGTGGACCGCCGAGAGGATCGGCTGGATGACGCCGTCACAGACGAGCTGGTTGGCCTGCCAGGCCTCGTGGTAGTTCGCGAAGTGCGAGCCGATGATGCGCTTGAGCCGCATCCACAGGTGGCGGTTGTCGAACTCGAGCATGTAGCCCGAGGTGGCGGCGCAGGTGACGACCGAACCGCCGCGCTTCACGACATAGACCGAGGCGCCGAAGGTCTGGCGGCCCGGGTGTTCGAAGACCACGTCGACGTCGCGCCCGATGAGGTCGCGGATGTCGCTGCCGAGTCGACGCCACTCCTTCGGGTCCTGCACGCCCTCGTCGGTCCAGAAGCGGTAGCCGTTGGCCTTGCGGTCGATGACGTGCTCGACGCCCATCTGGTGCATGAGGTCGACCTTCTCGGGCGAGGACACGACCGCCACCGGGGTGGCCCCGCCGTTGAGGCAGTACTGCACGGCGTAGCCGCCGAGGCCGCCCGACGCACCCCAGACGAGGACCGCCTCGCCCTGCTTGATCTGGTAGGCGTTCGGCGAGAGCAGCATCCGGTAGGTGGTGGAGTTGGTGAGCGCGTTGCACGCCGCCTCCTCCCACGACAGGTGGGCGGGCTTCGGCATGAGCTGGTTCGCCCGCACGACCGCGAGCTCGGCGAGCCCGCCGAAGTTCGTCTCGTATCCCCAGATGAGCTGGTTCGACGCCATCATCGCGTCGTCGTGGGCGTCGTAGTCCTGGTCGTCGACGTAGTTGCAGTGCACGACGACACGGTCGCCGGGCTTCCACGCCCGCACGGCCGACCCCACCTTCAGCACGACGCCCGCGGCATCCGAGCCGATGGCGTGGAAGTCCTGGGCGTGGCGCCGGGCCCACTCGCTCTGGCGGGCGAGGCGGTCGAGGGCGCCGTAGGTGGACACCGGCTCGAAGATCGAGCTCCACACGGTGTTGAAGTTGATGGCGCTCGCCATCACGGCGATGTAGACCTCGTCGGGCGCCAGCTCGGGGGTGGGCACCTCCCCGACGTGGATCGACTTCCGAGGGTCCTTCTCCTCCGAGGGGACGTCGGCGAACATCTCCTGTTCGGCGCGCAGCGTGTGGGCGGCGCGGTACGACTCGGGAATCGGCAACGCGGCGATCTCCTCGCCGGACGCTCCCGCGTTGATTGCCTCGAGAATCTGATCCATGGGCGGGCAACCTAGTGCCGGGCCGTTCTGCGCTCCAACGCCGGTCGGCGTCGTCTGGCCGCCGGGAGGAGGGCCTCCCTATGCTGAAGTCTCCACGACCTGCCACACCAAGGGGAGGACCTCATGGCCGGTTCCGTCATCCTGAACGGCGCTCGCACGCCGATCGGAAAGCTGTCCGGAGCGCTGTCGTCGTTCCAGGCCACCGAGCTCGGAGGGTTCGCCATCAAGGCGGCGCTCGAGCGGTCCGGGGTCAGTCCCGACCAGGTCGACTACGTCTTCATGGGCCAGGTGCTCCAGGCGGGCGCCGGCCAGATCACCGCTCGCCAGGCGGCCGTGAACGGCGGCATCGGCATGGACGTGCCCGCCACCACCGTGAACAAGGTCTGCCTGTCGGGCCTCAACGCGATCTTCCTCGCCGACCTGCTCGTGCAGAGCGGCCAGGCCGACATCGTCGTGGCGGGCGGCATGGAGTCGATGACCCGGGCGCCGTACCTCCTCCCCGGTGCCCGCGAGGGTTACCGCATCGGCGACCAGTCGGTGGTCGACTCGATGATGTACGACGGTCTGTTCTGCGCCTTCGACCAGTGTGCGATGGGCGCCGGCACCGAGAAGTACGCGGCCTCCGCCGGGCTCGACCGCGCGAGCCAGGACGAGCTCGCCGCCAAGTCGCACGAGCGGGCCGCCGCCGCTCACAAGGACGGCAAGTTCGAGAACGAGATCGTCCCCGTCGAGGTGCCCCAGCGCAGGGGCGATCCCATCGTCGTCGACGCCGACGAGGGCGTGCGTCCCGAGACCACCGTCGAGTCCCTCGGCAAGCTCCGCCCGGCGTTCGACTCGGCCGGCAACATCACCGCCGGCAACGCCTCGCAGATCTCCGACGGTGCGGCCGCCGTGGTCGTCGCCTCCCGGGAGGCCGCCGAGCGCCTCGGTGTCACCCCGATCGGTGAGATCGTCTCCTACGGTCAGGTCGCCGGGCCCGACGCCTCGCTGCTCACCCAGCCGTCGCGGGCGATCCTCCAGGCGGCCGAGCGGGCCGGCATCGGCGTGGGCGACATCGACCTGTTCGAGCTCAACGAGGCCTTCGCCGCGGTGGGCGTGGCGTCGATGAAGGAACTCGGCATCACCGACGAGGTCACGAACGTGAACGGCGGGGCGATCGCCCTCGGTCACCCGATCGGCATGTCGGGCGCCCGTCTCGCCCTCACCATCCTCCTTGAGCTCGGGCGCCGCGGTGGCGGCACCGGCGCTGCTGCCCTCTGCGGTGGTGGCGGCCAGGGCGACGGGATGATCCTCCGCACCCTCAGCTGAGCCGGCAACCCTGCTCGACGAGCAGCGCGCTCGACAGCAGAGTCGTCATCTGATCGACATTTTCGGCTCGATCCTCAGAGCCCCGGTTCCCTCGACGGGCCGGGGCTCTGACGCGTCATGTCGGAGGTTTGGACGATCTCGGGGCGGGGTAGAGGCTTGTCATGCGGTCGTCATTGTTGTAACGTGATCGCAACAACACAGCTCTGAGGGTGAGCCACCTCCACGATCTGCGGCTCACCCGGAAGAGGCCACCATCCTCCCGCACAACGGGGTGAGGGACCGATGGAGCCTCTTCGAAATCTCGGGGTACCGCTCCGGCGGGACGGACTTACCGCCCGCGCCCGGCTCGCCGGAGTGGTGCCTCGGGGAAATCCATCCCCCGTTCGTCGCCCGGCATCGCCCCCGGGCGACGAACGCGTCCGACCCCAGGTCGAGCCCCGGCCGGTGTCCCCAACCCCGAGAGACCGGACTGTTCTTGTGACTCCGAGAGTCACCACACCA
>CAZAVX010000024.1:16658-30882 GCA_964488835.1 uncultured Iamiaceae bacterium
CGAGAGTCACCACACCAGCCCAGAATCGGGCCCTCGACTCCGGACTGTTCCTGTGACTCCCAGGGTCACCACGCCAACCCAGAATCGGGCGGGCGTCAGCCGTCGAAGGCTCGTCGGCCCTCGAGCGCCCGGCCGAGGGTGAGCTCGTCGGCGTACTCGAGGTCGCCGCCGACCGGCAACCCGCTCGCGATACGGGTGACGGTGATGCCGAGCGGTGTCAGCAACCGCCCGAGGTACATCGCGGTGGCCTCACCCTCGATGTTGGGGTTCGTGCAGAGGATGACCTCGGTGATGCCCTCGGGCTCGAGGCGGGCGAGCAGCTCCTTGACCCGGAGCTGGTCGGGACCGATCCCCTCGATGGGGCTGATCGCACCCTGCAGGACGTGGTACCGACCGCGGAACTCGCGGGTGCGCTCGATGGCGACGATGTCGCGTGGCTCCTCGACGACGCAGAGCAGGTGCGGGTCGCGCCGGTCGTCGGCACACACCGGGCACAGTTCCCCCTCGGAGAGGTTGAAGCAGCGCGTGCAGAACGACACCCGCTCGCGCGCCTCGACGATGGCCTGGGCGAGGCGCACGGCGTCGGCCTTCGGGATCTTCAGGAGGTGGAACGCGATGCGCTGGGCCGACTTCGGCCCGATGCCGGGCAACCGCCCCAACTCGTCGATGAGCTCCTGGACCGACGCCGAGTACACCGATGCCCGCTCAGTCGTCCTCGTCGCCGGGCTCGAGCAGGCCGCCGAAGCCACCGCCGAGGCCGCCCATCGTCTCCTCCATCTCGGGTCCGCCGAACAGCCCGCCGAGATCGAACCCGCCCATCGACGCCTGCTGGGCCTCGTTCACCTTGCTGACGGCGTCGTGCAGCGCGGCGAGCACGAGGTCCTCGAGGAGGCTCGGGTCGTCGGGGTCGATGACGCTCGGGTCGATGCGCACCGAGCGGAAGTCGAGCCCGCCGGTGACCGACACGACGACCGCGCCGCCGCCGGCCGACCCCTCGACGACCGAGTTCGCCGCCTCGGCCTGCGCGGCGAGGAGCTGCTGTTGCATCTGCTGGGCCTGGGCGAGCAACCCGCCGAGGTCGAACGACTGCTGCGCGCCCGGATCGTTGTCGGTCATGGGGTGCTCCTCTGCAGGGATGGGGTGGGGGTCGTGGCGGTCATTCCTCGACCACCTCGGCACCCGGGAAGTGCTCGGCGATGCGGTCGATCGAGCTCATGGCCGGGATGTCGGCGTCGGGGAGCTCGTCGACGTCGCCGATGTCGTCGAGGTCGTCGTCGAAGGGGTCGGCCGCCGACTCGGGCGCCTCGGCAGCGGGGTCGGGGTCGGGGTCGGGGTCGGGGCTGGTGGGCGCCCCGGCTCGCGGACCCGGCGCAGCGGGCGCGGGCGAGTCGTCGACGGCCGCGGCGGGCGCACCGTCGACGACGAGGCTGACGGGCACCGCCACGCCGAAGTGGGCGGCGAGGGCCTCCTCCACCTCGGGGCGCAGCTCGTCGCAGCGGTCGCGGTGAATGGGGTTCGGAAGGGCGAACACGGCGGAGTCGCCGACCTCGAGCCATTTCCCGGCGCCGTAGCGGGCCCGGGCCCGGTTGGTGAGCCGGCCGATGACCTGGGGCCACGCGGCCACCACGGCGTCGAGCGACGGGAGCGAACCTCCGGCCGGTGCCGCAGCCGGCGCGGGCTCCGACGCAGCCGGGGTCGCGGGTGCCGTAGGTGGCGCGGCCTCCGGAGTTGGAGCCTCGGGGGTGGGGGGAGCCTCGGTCTCGGCCCGGCCCCTGGCTGGTTCGGAGGCGGGGGCAGAGGAGGACCCGCCCGAGCGACCCCGCCGAGGCGGCATCGGGGGCATCGGCGGTGGCGGCTCGACGGCTCGCGGCGGCTCGGCCGGAGTCGAGGCAGCGGACGCCGACGAACCCGGCCGGGGTGCCGGGGCGGCGCCCGACTCGAGCTGGCGTTCGAGACGACTCACCCGCTCGACCAAGGCGTCGAGGGAGGTGTCGATCTCGGGTTGGGTGAGGCGCACGAGCGCGACCTCGAGGGGGATGCGCGTGTCGCCGACGTGGCGCATCTCGGCGATGGCCTCGCCGAGCAGCTCGAGCGCACGGGTGATGGCGGCCCGACCGAGGCGGTGCGCCCGGTCGGCGGCGACCTGTCGGCCCGAGTCGGTGAGGTGGTGGAGCGGCCCGCCGACCGAAGCGAGGAACACGTCGCGCAGCCCGGCGAGGAGAGCCTCGGCGAGTGGCCGCGGCTCGCGACCGGTGGAGATGGCCTCGGCCACCGCCACCATGACGCCCGCGGTGTCGCGCTCGCAGAGCGCCTCGATGACCTGGTCGGCCGAGCCGTCGCCCGCCGGGACACCCCCCGCCGACACCACCTGCTCGAGCGCCGAGAGGGTGTCGCGGGCCGAGCCGCCGCCCTGCTTGAGGGCATAGGCGATGCCCTCGTCGTCGACGGCGAGCCCGGCGTCGTCGATGACCCAGCGGAGGTGCTCGGCGAGCACGTCGGCGTCGATGAGCCCGAACTCGAAGTGCTGGGTGCGGCTGCGGATGGTGGGCAGCACCTTGTGGGGATCGGTGGTGGCGAGCACGAACACCACGTGCGCCGGCGGATCCTCGAGGGTCTTCAACAGGGCGTTCGACGCGCCCGCGGTGAGCATGTGGACCTCGTCGAGCACGTAGACCTTCGTGCGGCCCGGCGACCCGATCCCGGTGCGGCTGATGAGGTCGCGGATGGCCTCGACGCCGTTGTTCGAGGCAGCGTCGAGCTCGTGGAGGTCGAACGACGTGCCGGTCTCGATGGCGACGCAGCTCTCACAGACCCCACAGGGGTCGCCGTCGTCGAGCTGGTCGCAGTTGAGGGCCTTGGCGAGGATGCGTGCCGTGGAGGTCTTGCCGGTTCCGCGGGGGCCGCTGAACAGGTAGGCGTGTCCGACCCGGTCGTCGCGGACGGCGGCGCGCAGCGCCCGGACCACGTGTTCCTGGCCGCGCAGGTCGCTGAACCGCTGGGACCGGTAGCGGCGGTAGAGGGTCTGGTACGCCATCGCGCCGACTCTATCGAGCAGGTGTGTCAGGGTCGATGCGGTCGAGCAGCTCGGTGAGGTCGAGGATCGACTCCTGGGATACCAGGCCGTAGAGACGCCCTCCCTCGGGGTCGACGACCGCCAGACGGTCGGACTCGGAGGTGGCCAGCGCGGCGAGTGCGGCGGCGATCGTGGCCTCCGGTTCGAGGACCGGGACATCGGTGCGCATCACGTCGGCGACGGTGGTGGTGATCCACTCGAGGTTGTCGACCGCGAGGACGTCGTCGAGCACGACCATCCCGAGGTAGCGACGGTCGTCGTCGACGACGGGGATGGCCCGCCGGCGAGCGAGCGCGACGTGCTCGGTGAACAGCTCGGCGAGGGTGTCGCGGGGCCCGGCGGTGGCGACGTCGGTGATGAGCGCGGACGAGATCGGCAGCTCGGCCCGGCGTTCGAGATGGCCGAGGCGCTCGTCGCGCTGGAAGGCGGTGACCGACGAGTTGCCGACGAGGAGCTGTCCGAACACTGCGGCGATGAGCCCGGGGACCACGAAGCCGGGGCGCCCGGTGGCCTCGGCGACGAACATCACCGCGGCGAGGGGGACCCGGTAGCCGGCGCCGAGGAACGCGGCGATGCCGAGCACCGGGTAGAGGCTGGGGTTCGGGCTCCCGACCAACACCCCGATGGCCTGGCCGGTGACCGCCCCCTGGACGACGAGGGGGATGAACATGCCGCCGGTGCCCGACCCGCTGACGGTGGCGGCCGTGGCCACCACCCGCACGGTGCCGAGCAGGAGGAGCAACCAGAAGGTGCGGTCACCTTCGAACACCCAGGCGACGGCGGGATAGCCGCTGCCGAGGCTGAAGGCCTCGCCGTCGAAGGCCGCACGGCTCGCGAGCACGAGGGCGGCGAGCACGATCCCCGCCACCGGCACCGCGACGACCTGCGGTGCCCGGCCCGCCAGGTCCTTCGCACCGCGGATCACCCAGCCGAACAGCCGCGCCCCGGCGCCGCAGCTCACCCCGACGAGCGCCGCGCCGGCGAGGTCGCGCCCGCTGACGATGGTGGCCCCCGCCACCGGGAACAGGGGCTGGGTCCCGTTGATGGTGACGAAGGTGAGGTAGCCCGCCGCGGCCCCGACGAGCGCGGGGAGCAGACTGCGACGGGCGAGCTCGCTGCGGAACGGCACCTCGATCGCGAACACCGCGCCGGTGGCGGGCGCCTTGAAGATGGCCCCCACCCCGGCCGCGACGCCCGCGACGAGCAGCAAGCGGATGTCCTCACGCGCGAGGACACCCCGCACCTTCGTGCCGAGCGCATGACCGATGCCGGCGCCGAAGTAGACCGAGGGACCCTCGAAGCCGAGCGCGCCGCCCGAGCCGAGCGTGGCGGCACTGGCGACGAACCGGCCCGAGAAGGCCCGCAGGTCGAAGCGCGCCTCCTGGCCGTGGAACGCCTTCAGGTACTCGTCGGTGGTCGCCGGGCTGGCCCCCTTCCCGAGCCAGCGCAACGCGACGACCGAGACGACGAGACCGAGGCCCGGCACCGCCATCTGGACCGCGAGCGGCGCGGTGAGCAGCCGGTGCTGCATCTCGCCGTCGACGACCCGTTCGAACACCCCGACGACCGCCCCGACCGCGATGCCGGTGACCGCCGCGGCGAGCACGACGCGCCGAGCCAGCGCGACGAGCTCGCGCATCTCCCGCCTGGCCACCTCCGCGCTCGGGGTCGGCCACGGTCGGCGTCTGGGATCGGCCACGTCGGCCATGGTGCCAGACCCGCCGGGCTCGCCGGGACGACGGGCACGAGAACGACGACGCCCGCCCTCGCAAGTGGCGGCCAGGTGATCTGCGGCACATCGCAGGATCCGCTGAGAGCTGCTGCCTTCCGGCCCTGACTCGGTTCACGGGCTGCGATTGCACAGGACCCGACCGCCACATGCGAAGGCGGGCGTTCCCACACGATACCCTGTCGGCTCGGTGCTCAACACCTGGAGGGGTGCGAGAGCGGCCGAATCGGCACGCTTGGAAAGCGTGTGTGGGGCAACCCACCGTGGGTTCGAATCCCACCCCCTCCGCCACCAGCCCATCGAGGTCAGCCTGCACGTGGTCGAACACACCGAGGACGACATCTCCCTCGAGGCCGCGATGCGGGCGGCCCTCGACGAGGCCGCCTCCGCCGCCCGCCACGGCGACGTGCCGATCGGTGCGGTGGTGCTCCACGGGGGTCGCATCGTCGCCCGCGCCCACAACGAGCGCGAGCTGCGGGGCGATCCCACGGCCCATGCCGAGATCCTCGCGCTGCGTGCCGCCGCCGACGCGGTGGGCGACGGGTGGCGGCTCGAGGACGCGACACTCGTCGTCACCCTCGAACCGTGCCCGATGTGTGCAGGCGCCGCGCTCGGGGCCCGGCTCGGTCGGCTCGTCTACGGCGCGGCCGACCCCAAGGCCGGGGCGTGCGGATCGCTCTACAACCTGTGTGCCGACCCGCGCCTCAACCACGAGATCGCGCTGGTCCACGGGGTCCTCGGTGCCGAGTGCGCCGAGGTGCTGAGTCGCTTCTTCGCAGAGCGGCGCGGCTGACCGCTACGATCGTCGGCGGAAGGTTGCCAGAGCGGACGAATGGGACGGCCTCGAAAGTCGTTGTGGCCTCCGGGTCACCGCGGGTTCGAATCCCGCACCTTCCGCTCGGAGGGGCCGGGTCGCACATCGCTGCGGCCCGGCCGCTGAACTCACAGGGGGGAACACCATGAAGGTCGATCCGGACGCCGCGGGCCTCGATCCGGCCCAGCTCGAACGTCTCACCACGCATCTGCGCACCCGGTACATCGAGCCGGGCAAGCTCGCGGGCTGCCAGACCCTCGTCGCCCGCGACGGCGTCGTCGGGTACTACGACGCGCAGGGGTTCGCCGACCGCGAGCGGGGCACGTCGATCGAGCCCGACACCATCTGGCGCATCTACTCGATGACCAAGCCCATCACGGGCGTCGCGCTGATGCAGCTCTACGAGCACGGGCACTTCCAGCTCACCGACCCGGTGCACCGGTTCATCCCCGAGTTCCGCGACCTGAAGGTGAAGGAGAAGACCGCCGACGGCGAACGGCGGCTCGTCGACCCGCAGCGCCCGATGAACGTGCGCGACGTGCTGATGCACATGTCGGGCTTCGGCATGGGTGCCATGGCGGTGCGCCGCCCCGCCGCCCCCACCGCGGGCGGGGGTGCCGCCGCCGGCGACGCGCTGCCGGCCGCCTCGGACTTCCTCCACGGCGACCGCACCCTCGAGACGCTCTGTGCCGACCTCGCCGAGCGCAACCTCGACTTCCACCCCGGCAGCCACTGGGTCTACGGCGTGTCCACCGACATCTGCGCCCGGCTCGTCGAGGTGATCTCCGGCCAGCGCTTCGACGACTACCTCCAGGCCAACATCTTCGACCCCCTCGGCATGGTCGACACCGGCTTCTCGGTGAGCGACGAACAGCTGCCGCGCTTCTCGGCCTGCTACCGGCGGGCGAGCGACAAGTCGCTGAAGCTGCAGGACGACCCCCACACCAGCTCCTACCGGCGGCACCCCACGATGCTCTCGGGCGGCGGTGGCCTCGTCTCGACGATGGCCGACTACCACCGCTTCACCCAGATGCTCCTCAACGGGGGCGAGCTCGACGGCGTGCGCATCCTCGGCCGGGCCACGGTCGACCTGATGACCACCAACCACCTCCCCGGCGGCGGCGACATGCGCGAGTTCGCCATGCCCGGCGGGTACGGCGAGGTCGGCTTCGACGGCATGGGCTTCGGCCTCACGATGGCGATCGGGCTCGGGCCGGCGCGCACCGCTCAGATCGGCTCGGTGGGCGACTACATGTGGGGCGGCATGGCCTCCACCACGTTCTGGTGCGACCCCGCCGAGGACCTGCTCGTCGTCTTCATGACCCAGCTCATCCCGTCGGGCACGTACAACTTCCGCGGTCAGCTCAAGTCGCTGGTCTACCCCGCGTTGCTCTGACCCCGGCGGGTCGAGGTGGCCACGGCGGCCACGAAGTGCTCGGGCACGCCGAGGAGGAAGCCCTGCCCCTCGTCGCAGCCGAGCTCGACCGCGGCCGAGAGCTGCTCGGGGGTCTCGATGCCCTCGGCCACCACCTTGATGTCGAGGGAGTGGGCGAGGTTCACCGACGCGGCGACGATGGCGTACTCCTGGGAGAGCCGGTCGCCGAGCCCGGCGACGAAGCGCTGGTCGATCTTCAGCGTGTCGGCCATCGAGAACCGGCGGAGGTAGTCGAGGGTGGCATACCCGGTGCCGAAGTCGTCGATGGCGATGCAGGCACCGAGGCCCTTCAGACGGTTGAGGGTGGCGATCGCGAGCTCCTCGTCGCGGGCGAGCGCGCTCTCGGTGACCTCGAAGCAGATGCGGCGGGGGTCGAGCCCGGTCTGGTCGAACAGCCGGGTGACCCGGTCGACGAGCCCGGGAGCCGACAGCTGGCGGGGTGAGAGGTTCACCGCCACCTGCATGCGTGAGGTGTGGTCGAGGTCGGGCCAGGCCACCGCGGAGCGGACCGCCTCCTCGACGACCCACGCACCGAGGGGGACGATGAGCCCGGAGTCCTCGGCGATCTCGATGAATTCGGAGGGGTGCACGAGCCCTGCGCCGGGACGCTCCCAGCGCACGAGGGCCTCGACGCTCGTCTGCACGCCGTCGGCGAGGCGGAACACCGGCTGGAAGTGCAACAACAGCTCGCCGCGGTCGTGGGCACCGTGCAGGGCGCGCTCGATGTCGACCCGCGACACCACCCGGAGGTGGTCGTCGCGGTCGAACAGGGCGATGCCGTCGCGCCCCCGCTCCTTCGCCCGGTACATCGCGTGGTCGGCGTCGCGGACGATGGATTCCGGCGTGGTGTCGGGGTCGTCGGCGACGGCCACGCCGATGCTCGCCCGCACGAGGAGCGTGCGTCCCTCGTGGACGATGGGCGGCTGGAGGCACTCCCACACCCGCTGGGCGACGGCCATCGCGTCGACCGGCCCGTCGAGGTCGGAGCACACCATGAGGAACTCGTCGCCGCCGAGGCGGCCGACGGTGTCGCCCGATCGCAGCACCGCTTGCAGACGCTCGGCGACCTCGCAGAGCACGATGTCGCCCGCGGCGTGGCCGAGCGTGTCGTTCACGTGCTTGAAGCGGTCGAGGTCGACGAACAGCACGGCCACCGCCGAGCGGTCGCGGCTGGAGCGGGCGAGCGCGTTGCTGATGCGGTCGAGGAGGAGGGTGCGGTTGGGCAGTCCGGTGAGCTCGTCGTGCAACGCGCGGTGTTCGAGCGCCTCGGTGGCGAGCTGACGCTCGACGGCGATGGCGGCGAGGTGCGACGACTGCTCGAGCAGGTCGAGCTCGCCCTCGCCGAGCATCCGCCGGTCGGTGCGCACGATGACGATCGCCCCCGCCGAGGTGGACCGCCCGAGCACGCCGAAGGGTCGGATCCACAACGTCTCGACGCCGGTGGCCCGGCACGCGCCGCGGATGGGGAGCCACTGCGGGTCGACGATGGGTACCGGGGTGACGCTCGCCGGCATCCGCCGCAGGGCCTTGGCCATCGTCGAGGCGGGCTCGATGTCGCGCAGCACGTCGGTGAGCGCCGGGGGTAGCGACCCACCGGCGACGAGGCTCCAACGCCCGTCGGGATCGGCGAGCAGGACCGCGGCGACGGCGTCGGGCATCCACTGCTCGACGCGGTCGACGAGCCGCTCGGCCACCGCGGTGACCCCGATGCCGCGAGCGATGGCCTCGAGCAGCGAGCGTTGCTCGGCCATCGCCGCGTCGAGCATGCGGCGCTCGGTGAGATCGGTGGCGGTGACGATGACCGATCCGGTGTCGTCGGGGCCGAGCCGGTTCTCGATGACGGCTTCGACCGTGCGGCTGCGACCGTCGGCGGTCATCGCGAGCAGGGTGACGGGTCCGTGGGCACCCGGTTCGGTGAAGATGCGCTCGAGCTCGTCGTTCGGCACGTCGGCGGGATCGGCGACGAACAGCGTGGAGACCGGCGAGCCGACCAACCGACCCGACCGGTGCCCGAGCCGCTGTTCGATCGAGGGGCTCACCGCACGGATCGTGCCGTCGGGTGCCACCACCGCGACGAGGTCGGAGACGTGGGCGAGGAGGACGTCGGCCGTCAGGTCGACGACACCGTCCGGATCGGGGAACGGGAGCGCGGGGTCGACGCGGGGATTACGTGTGGGCATCGCCCTCACGTGGCCCGAGGCCCCTTGCGCACACGCGCCTACAGTCACCGTGGTGGAGACGCACACCCACAGTGTCGCCGAGCTGAACGCCCGCATCTTGGATGCTCTCTCCGGCTCGTTCCCCGACGAGGTGTGGGTGCAGGGCGAGATCCACGGGTTCAGCACCTCGGCGCGCGGCCACACGTACTTCAACCTCGTCGAACCCGGCCAGGTCGGGGTGCCGACCGCGGCCACCGTGTCGGTCGTCCTCTTCGGCGGCAACCGTCGGGCGGTCGACTGGCTCTTGCGGAAGGCGGGCGGGCTCACCCTCGGCGACGGGCTCCAGGTGCGCATCCGCGGCGAGGTCACCTTCTACCCACCCCAGGGGCGGGTGCAGCTGCGGATGACCTCGATCGACCCGCGCCAGACCCTCGGCGCCATGGCCATCGAGCGCGACCGCCTGCTGCGGCGCCTGGCGGAGGAGGGGCTGCTCGAGCGCAACCGGACCGTGCCGCTCTCACCGGTGCCCCTCCGGGTGGCGCTGGTGACGAGCGACGGGAGCGCCGCCGCCCACGACGTGATCCACGAGCTCGAGTCGTCGGGCCACGGGTTCCGGGTCACGCTCGTCGACACACGGGTGCAGGGCAGCGGCGCCGTCGACCAGATCGTCGCCGCACTCGCCACCGCCGCCCGCCTCGACGTCGATGTGGTGGCACTCGTGCGGGGCGGCGGGGCGAAGGGCGACCTCGTCGCGTTCGACCACGAGGCCGTCGCCCGGGCCGTCGCCACCTCGCCGCTCCCCGTCCTCACCGGCATCGGCCACGAATCCGACGAGAGCGTCGTCGACCGAGTCGCCCACCGGGCCCTCAAGACCCCCACCGCGTGCGCCGCCTTCCTCTGCGAGACCGTCGGCGCCTACCTCCAGCGCTGCGACGAACTGTGGGACACCCTCGCCACCCGCAGCCTCCACCTCCTCGAACGCCACGAGCGCCACGTCCGCAGCGCGGGCGCCCGCGTCGCCTCCGGCGCCCGGAGCACCATCGAGGTGGGCGCGAGCCGCCTCGACACGATGCGGGCCGCAATCGAGCTCGCGCCCGAGCGGTCCCTCGACCGGGTCGGGCTGCGGCTCGACTCGCTCGCCACCGCCGCCGCCCGCGACGCCGTGAGAATCCTCGATCGTGCCACCGTCCAACTCGACGCCACCGAGCGCCACGTCCACGCCCTCGACCCCGCCCGGGTGCTCGCCCGTGGCTGGTCGATCACCCGCACCGCCGACGGGCACCTCGTGCGCTCCACCGCCGACGCGCCGCCCGGCACCGGGCTGCACACGCGGGTCGCCGATGGCACCATCTCCAGCACCGTCAGCCCCGAGCCCGGAGACACCCGATGACCGACCCCACCCCGGTTCCCGCCGACGAGCTCGGCTACGCCGAGGCGATGCGCGAGCTCGAGGCCATCGTCGCCGAGCTCGAGCGCGAAGCGGTCGACGTCGACCACCTCTCCGAACGGGTCAGGCGGGCATCCGAACTGGTCCGCACGCTCCGCCAGCGCATCGGCACCGCGCGCATGGAGGTCACCCGGGTGCTCACCGACCTCGACGACGCCGTCGCCGCCCCGGCCACCGACGAGGGCACGAACGACGACGACGACGGGGACACGCCGCGCCTCGATCTGTGAGGGGCCGTCTCGGAATCGTCTCGGTAGGCTCGACGGATGCTCGAGCGCTCGGTGACATCACCCACGGTTCCCACTGCGCTCACCGACGTCGCCGACCGCGTCGGTCGGCGACTCGCCGACATCCTCGCGGTCGAAAAGGAGCGGTGGAGCGAACTCGACCCTGCGCTCGAGGCGCCCGTCAGCGCCCTCTCCCGGCTCGTCCTCTCCGGCGGCAAGCGTCTGCGGGCGGCCTTCTGCTACTGGGCCTTCGTCGGTGCCGGCGGCGACCCCGACGACCCGCTCGTCCTCGATGCCGGGGCGGCCTTCGAGTTCCTCCAGGCGTTCGCCCTCATCCACGACGACGTGATGGACGGGTCTCCCACCCGCCGCGGCGTGCCCGCCATCCACACCGAGTTCGCCGAGCTGCACGAGGCCTCGGGCTGGCGGGGTGAGTCCCGGCGGTTCGGCGAGGGGGTGGCCATCCTCGCGGGCGACGTGTCGCACGTGTACGCCGACCGGCTGATGTCCCACGTGCCCGACGAGGCGCTCCAGGTGTGGCACGAGCTGCGCATCGAGCTGAACGTCGGCCAGTACCTCGACATCGAGGGCACCGCCCGAGCGGCCACCGACCTCACGACGGCGCGGCGGATCTCCCGCTACAAGTCCGGCAAGTACACCATCGAGCGCCCCCTGCACGTCGGGGCCGCGCTCGTCGAACGGCTCGCCGAGCTCGAACCGGCGCTCGCCGCCTACGGCGTGCCCCTCGGCGAGGCGTTCCAACTGCGCGACGACCTGCTCGGCGTCTACGGCGAGGAGGCTCTCACCGGCAAGCCCGTGGGCGACGACCTCCGCGAGGGCAAGCCCACCCCGCTCCTCGCGGTCGCCACCGAGCGGGCCAACGCCGCCCAGCAGCAGGTGCTCGCGCGGGTGGGCACCGCCGACCTCTCACCCGCCGACATCGTCGCGATCCAGACGGTCATCGACGACACCGGCGCCCGCGCCGACTCCGAACGCCGCATCGCCGGGCTCACCGCCGAGGCGGCTGCCGCCATCGTCGACTCGCCCCTCGACGCCACCGCCGTCGAAGCGCTCCAGGCCCTCGCCCACTACGTCGGCACCCGCGAGCACTGACCACCGGTCAGGCGAAACGGGCGAGCGCCTCTGGCACGTCCTTCTCGACGACGCCGTACTCGCCGACCACCTCGGCGAGCCACGCGGGCCGCACCTTGGCCGCCACTGCGATGCAGGGGTCGAGCGTCCCGAAGTGCACGGCCTGGCGCACGAAGGTGGCGGCGTAGTCGGGCGGGCGCACGTCGTGGCTCAGCTCGGCGAGGGCGAAGGGATCGGGCGGCGAGGGCAGCCCGTCGGCGAGGCGCAGCAGCACCGGACTCGGCGGTTCGGCGCCGCCGCCGGCGAGGCCGGGGCCGTCGTCGAGGACTGCGCCGTGCACGAGCGTGGGGCGGGCGCCGGCGAGCAACAGGGCGATGTAGGCCCCGAGCCCCCGCCCGTAGACGGTGGCCTCCCCGAGGTGGGCGAGCGCGACGTCGGCGTCACCCATCAGGGTCTCGGCGGTGTAGCCGCCACCCTTCGGCACCGTCGAGGCGCCGTGCCCGGTGAAGTCGAGCGCCCAGATCGGACCGGGCCAACCGTCGAGGTGGTCGGGCACCACGGTGGGGCTCTGCTCGCCGAGCCCGTGCAGGACGAGCAGTGCACGACGGTCGGCGTCGCCCGCACGCAGCGGGTGGAGGGCGAGCTCGATCTTGTTGTGGTGGAGGGTGACGGCGCTCACGAGAGGAACTCCAGCGTCAGTTCGGCGATCTCGGTCGGGCGCTCGATGTGGAGGAAGTGACCGGTGTCGTCGAGCTCGATGACCCGGGAGTGTCGGGGGAGGAAGGGGGCCACGGCGTCGGCCTTGGTGCCCCATCCCATCGGCTCGTCGATGGTGCCGAGCACGCCGAGCATCGGGACCGAGAGGCCCGGCAGCCGGTTGAGCGACCACTCGGGGCGGAACGGGCCGAAGCCACCGAAGCGGAGCGACGGGTCGATCTTCCACCGCCAGCCGTCGGCGTCGCGGCGGGCGCCGATGCTCGCGAGGTACCGCAACCAGTCGTGGCCGAGCCGCGGGTTCATCGACCCGCGCCGGGTGGCGAGCTCGTCGAGGGTGCCCGGCTTGCGGACGAGGTCGTGGCTGCGGCGGCGGTGGTCGAGCCACCCCGCCAGCTCGTCGGCCACCATCCGGGTGCGCTCGTGGTCGGCGATGTCGGGGGCACTGCGGCTGGAGGGCACGCCGTCGAGGTTCACGAGCCGGGTCAGGCGCCACGGCGCCACCTCGGCGAGCTGGAGCATCAGTCCCCCGCCCTTCGAGTGGCCGAGCACCGCCATCGGGCGATCGGGCGAGACGGCGTCCATCACCGCAACGGCGTCGCGCACGTCGGCGTCCCAGCTGTAGAGCGCGGCGTGCTCGGAGTCGCCGTGGCCGCGCTGGTCCCACGCGACGACCCGCCAGCCGGCGTCGGCGAGGATCGGGGCGAGCAGGTCGAAGGTGGCGGCGAAGTCGAAACCGCCGTGGGTGAGGAGCAGCGGCGGGTCGGCCGGATCGCCCCATTCGTAGGCGGCGATGGCGACACCGTTGCTCCGGACGACGAAGGAGCGGTCGGGTCGGCGGGCACCCGGATGGGTGACGGGGCCCTCGTCGGGTCGCTGATCTGGCACGCCGGAAGCGTAGGCAGCCGGTCCCGTCGCCATCGACTCCTGGGGGCCACGAGGGTCGTTCTCACCAATTCTCAGAAAAGGGATATGGTGGCCACCATGGGGTCCGCGACGAACAACATCCACGCGACCGCCGCCGAACGACTCCGACGAGATGGCCAGCGCTACACGGTCCGCCGCCGCACCCTCGTCGAGGTGCTCGCCGACGTCGACCGGCCCCTCACCATCCCCGAGCTGCTGAGCCAGCGGCCGGGCATCCCCCAGAGCTCGGCGTACCGCAACCTCGCCGTCCTCGAACGGGTCGGCATCGTCGAGCGTGTGGTGGCCACCGACGAGTTCGCCCGGTACGAGTTGGCCGAAGACCTCACCGACCACCATCACCACCACCTCATCTGCTCGGGGTGCGGCGAGGTCACCGACTTCGTCGTCTCGCCCGCGCTCGAGAAGCGCCTCGACGCCACCGTCGACGCCGTGGCCGCCGAGACCGGCTACCGCATCGAGGACCACCGCTTCGACCTCATCGGCCACTGCGCCGACTGCGTCTCCGCCGGCGCCTGACGTCCCCCGCTGCCCGCTCCGCGCCCTCGCGCTGACGGCATCGCCGGCCGATCGGGGGCACGACGGGAGCGTCGCGGCTAGAAAGGCTCAC
>CAZAVX010000025.1:0-29207 GCA_964488835.1 uncultured Iamiaceae bacterium
CGTGGCTGCGCTACCGCGGCCACCTCGAGAACATCTCGGGCAACCTCTTCCTCGGCGCGGTGAACGCGTTCACCGGCGAGGTCGGGGTCGGTAAGGACATCACCGACGGCGAGCGCCGCCCGTACCCCGAGATCGCCAAGCGCTACCACGAGGCCGGCATCAGCTGGGTCGCGATCGGCGACGAGAACTACGGCGAGGGTTCCTCCCGCGAGCACGCCGCCATGGAGCCTCGGTTCCGGGGCTGCAAGGTCGTCATCACCCGCAGCTTCGCCCGCATCCACGAGGCGAACCTCAAGAAGCAGGGCGTGCTGCCGCTCACGTTCGCCGATCCGTCCGACTACGAGAAGATCGGCGAGGACGACCGCCTGTCGTTCCACGACCTCGCCCAGCTCGCGCCCGACACCCCGGTGCGGGCCACGATCCACCACGCCGACGGCTCCACGACCTCGATCGAGCTCACCCACACGCTCTCCGACGAGCAGATCGAGTGGTTCAAGGCCGGCAGCGCGCTCAACATCATCCGTCAGCGCACCGGCGGCTGACCCCCGGGCGCGGCCTTGCGGGGTTCAGGGCGGCCATCGGTAAGGTATGAGGGATGCTGAACATCCGGACGACCAGCGGCCCGGTCGTCACCGATCCCATCTCGGTGTCGGTCCGGGGCATCGACAAGTCGTTCGGTGGGGCGCGGGTCCTCGACGGCGTCGACCTCGATGTCGCGACCGGTGAGACCGTCGCCCTCCTCGGCCCCTCGGGCTGCGGCAAGACCACGCTGCTGCGCATCATCACCGGACTCGAGACGGCCGACCGCGGCACCGTCACCCTCGGCGACGAGGTCGTCGTCGGTGCGGGCCGGCCCACCCCGCCCGAGCGTCGACGCATCGGCATGGTGTTCCAGGACTGGGCGCTGTTCCCCCACATGACCGTCGGGGCGAACGTCGGCTACGGCCTCGACCGCTCCCAGATCCGCGCTGGCCGGGTCGAGGAGAGCCTCGAACTCGTCGGGCTCGGTGGGCTCGCCCACCGGATGCCGAGCACCCTCTCGGGCGGCCAGCAGCAGCGTGTCGCGCTGGCCCGGGCCCTCGCCCCCCGCCCCCGCGCCATCCTGCTCGACGAACCGTTCTCCAACCTCGACACCTCGCTTCGCGTCCAGGTGCGCTCGGAGGTGCACCGGCTGCTCGCCGACCTCGGCATCACCACCATCTTCGTCACCCACGACCAGGACGAGGCCTTCGTCCTCGGCGACCGGGTGGCGGTGATGAACGGCGGGGTCATCGAGCAGGTCGGCACCCCCGCCGAGCTGTACCGCACCCCGGCCTCCCGGTGGGTGGCCGACTTCGTGGGCGAGGCGAACTTCGTGCCGGGCAACGCCCGGGGCGCGCACGCCGACACGGCCTTCGGAGCCGTCGAGCTCGCCCATCCGATGCAGGGCCCCCTCGACGTCCTCATCCGCCCCGAAGACCTCCGTGTCGTGTCGGGTGGCGACCTCGAGGTCGAGCTCGTCGAGTACTACGGCCACGACCACGTCGTGCTGCTCGCCGACGCCGACGGGCGCCTGCTGCGGGCCCGCGGCATGGGCGCACCCCACGTCGAGCGCGGTCAGCGGGTCTCGGTGCGCTGCGACGGTTCGCGCTCGGTGGGCTTCTCCCGCTCCTGAGCTCGCCGTTCTCGGCGTCCACCGGAGATCTCGTCGCGGGCCACGAGGATCGTCATCGGGACCGAGGCGAGCAGCACGAGGGCCAGCGCCGATCCCGAGCCCCGGGCCATGAAGCCCTCCGAGGTGGCGGTCCACACCCGCGTCGAGAGCGTGCCGAAGCCGGTCGGCGCGAGCAGCAGAGTGGCCGGAAGCTCCTTCATGCACGTGAGGAACACGAGCGACCCACCGGCGACGACACCGGGGCGCCCGAGCGGCAGCACCACGCGCCGGAACGTGGCGAAGGGACCCGAGCCCAGCACCCGTGACGCCTCCTCGACCGACGGTGTGACCTGCAACAGCGAGGAGCGGATCGCACCCACCGCCTGGGGCAGGAAGAGGATCGTGTAGGCGAACACGAGCATGCCGAGGGTCTGGTACGCCCACGGCGCGAGCTGCGCGCCGACGAACACGAGCGCCAGGGCGACGACCACTCCCGGCAGCGCGTAGCCCGACCACGAGAGTCGCTCGACGACGCGTGAGAACCGGCCGGGATGACGAACGCTCAGGACCGCGACCGGGAACGCCGCTGCCACACCGGCGATCGCCCCGAGCAGCGAGGCCACGAGGCTGTTGCGGACGAGCGCGAGCTCGGGCCACACGGGATCGCCGAACCTCGCGCCCCGCCACAACCAGTAGGCGATGACCGCGAGCGGGACGACGAGCGACAGCACCGCGAGGAACGAGAGCGCACCCACCGACGGCCACCGCCCCCGCCCGAGCGGCACGGTGGACGGCTCGCGCGCTCCCCCACCGTGGAGCCGGTGGAACTGCTCGCGCCCCCGCACCCGCTGCTCGGCGGCCAGCACCACGACGGTGAGCACGACGAGCATGAGTCCGAGGACCGCCGCGGAGTTCCGGTTCAGCGCTCCCCGGTACTGCACGAAGATCGCCCGGGTGAACGTGTCGTAGCGCAGCATCGAGACGGCCCCGAAGTCCGACAGCGTGTAGAGCGAGACGAGGAGCGCCCCCGCGACGATCGACGGTCGGAGCTGGGGCAGCACGACCCTGACGAAGGTGGTGAACGAGCTGCGGCCGAGCATGCGGCTCGCCTCCTCGAGGCTCGGGTCGAGGCGCCGATACGCCGCCCGCACCGTGAGCAGCACGTACGGGTAGGAGAAGAGCGTGAGGACGGCGAAGGCGCCCCAGAAGCCGTAGATCGACGGGATCCGTTCGACCCCGAGCCGTTCGAGCGAGCCCTGGAGCATGCCGCGGGGTCCGAGTGCGCCGATCATCGCCCAGGACCCCACATAGGTGGGCACCGCGAGCGGCATCGCCGTGACGACGATCCAGAACCGCCGCAGCGGGAGGTCGGTACGGGTGGTCAGCCAGGCGATCGGCAGGGAGAGGAGCACCGAGGCAGCAGTGACCGCCACGGCGAGCCGCAGGGTCGACCACAGCAGCGTCCGGCTGCGGGGCGAGCTGGCGATCTCCCAGGCCTCGGACCAGCCGAGCTCGTGGGAGCGCCACACGAGGTAGACGAGGGGCAGCGCGGCGCCGGCCGCGACCAGGACACCGAGGAGTCGGAGGAACGGCGACTCGAACGCCGCGAGCACCGCCGCACCCGGACGCGGACGCGAGCGGGCCGCGCCCTCGGGGGACGCGGCCCGCTCGCGATCGACGGTGTCGGTCACTGACGGCCGCCGCGGCGGCCGGCGTTCACCATGGCCGGCTCAGAGGATGCCCACGTCGATGAGCAGGTCGACGGTGCCCTGCAGGTCGAGCAGCAGGTTGAGGTCGAAGACCGGGAGCTGCAGCGAGTCGATGCGGGGCAGGCCCTCGGGCGGCTCGACGTCGTCGACGACCGGCAGCTCGTAGTTCGAGTCGACGAACATCTGCTGGGCCTCGGCCGAGAGGAGGAAACGGAGGAACTCCTGGGCGAGGTCCTGGGAGTCGCTGACCTCGAGGATGCCCGCACCCGCGATGTTGACGAGGGCGCCGGGATCGCCGTCGGAGTAGTACTTGTTCGCGACGGGGAAGTCGGGGTCCTCGGCGAGGTTCCGGTAGAGGTAGTAGTGGTTGACGAACCCGACATCGATCTCACCGGCAGCGACGGCCTCGAGGATGGCCCCGTTGTTCTCGAACGGCACCGGATCGTTGGCCATGATGCCCTCGAGCCACTCGCGGGCGCCATCTTCGCCGAGCAGGTGGCGCAGCGCGGTGACGTGGTCCTGGAACGAGGCGTTGGTCGGCGCCCAGCCGATGCGACCCTTCCACTGCGGGTCGGTGAAGTCGAGGAGGCTGTCGGGAACCTCGTCCTCGGACAGCACCTCGGTGTTGTAGACGACGGTGCGCGCCCGTCCGGTGAGGCCCACCCAGTCGCCGTTCGGCGAACGCAGGCCCTCGTCGACCACCCGGTCGAGGATGTCGTCGGGCAGTTCGGCGAGATCGCCCGAGTCCGAGAGGGTGCCGAGGAAGCCCGCGCCCTGCGAGTAGTAGACATCGGCCGGCGTGTTGTCGCCCTCCTCCTGGATGAGCAGGAGCATCTCGGCCGAGTTGCCGTAGCGCACCTCGACGTCGATGCCGCTCACCTCCTCGAAGCGGTCGACGATGGGCTGGACGAGGTCTTCGCCACGACCCGAGTAGACGACGAGCGTGCCCGAGAGCTGGTCGCCGCCGCCCTCGTCGTCGCTGTCGTCGGCGCTGGTGTCGGTGCTGGGTGCGGACGTCGTGGTGGTGTCGTCGGCGGCGCCGTCGTCGTCGCCGCACGCCGCGGCGAGGAGCAGCAGCGCGGCGAGCAGCGCCACGAGCGAGCGGAATCGGGTCATCTGGGGGGTACCTCGCAGGGTTGTTTAGGGATGCCTAACACTTGGTGAAGCGGCCCCAAACTCACCACAGCTCGGGACGGCGTGTCAAGGAAACGACCGCAGCGAGGTCTCAGTCGGTGCCCGGTCGCCGCTCGGCCTCGGCGTCGGGATCGCCCTGGTAGCCGGGCGGGAAGGTGCGGGCGAGTTCCTCGGGTGTGGGCTCGCGTCGCTCCCGCGCCTCGGGGGGCAACAGCTCGACGATGGCGGCCATCATCCGTGCGGTGTCGGCCTCGACGTCGACGCCCTCGAGGGTGATCGGTTCACCGACCCGGATGCGCACCGTCGGCGGGTTCGTGACGTTCAGGACGTTCGGCACCCGCGCCGAGCGCGGCCACACCTCCTCGGTGCCCCACAGACCCATCGGGACGACCGGGACCTGGGCGCTCGCCGCGAGGCGCGCCGCACCCCACCGCCCCTTGAGCTCGGGATCGAAGAACGCGCGACCGCGAGGGATCGTGCCCTGAGGGAGGATGACGACGAGCTCGCCCGCGGCGAGCGCGGCAGCCGCCGCCCTGAGCGGCTCGTCGGACCCGCTCCCCCGCTCGACCCGGATCCCGCCGAGTGCCGTGGCCACCTGTCCGACGAGCGGCGCGTCGAACACCTCCTTCTTGCCGAGGAAACGGGCGGGCCGACCGCGCCTGGCGATCGCGAAGGCGATGGCGACCGCGTCGAAGTAGCTCCGGTGGTTGGCGACGAGGATGGCCGGCCCCTCGTCGGGGATGCGGTCGAGCCCGGCGATGTCGAACCGCACGTAGGGCAACAGCTCGGGGCGGGCGAACGGGAACGCGAGTCGCTGCGGCTCGACCCCGGCGATCTTCGGCACGCCCGGCGGCACGTCGAAGTGGAGGACGGGCCAGCGGCGCACGGCGGCGAACACCATCAGCCGGGGGTCGGGGTTCACCGCGTGGGGATGAGCCACCGCCGAGAGCAGCGGCAGGTCGTAGAAGCTGTCGGAGTACGCGTAGCTCGCGCCGAGGTCGACCCCTTCCTCCTGCGCCCAGCGCTCGACGGCCCGCAGCTTGCCCCGACCCCACACGAACTCGCCGTCGATCTCGCCGACATAGACGCCGTCGCGCTCGCGGTAGCGGGTGGCGACGACCGCGTCGAAGCCGAGGAGCTCGGCGAGCGGCTCGATGAGGTCGAACGGCGTGGTGGTGGCCATCACCAACCGGCGACCCGCCTCGCGGTGGGCCTCGATGACCTGACGGGCGAAGGGCGGCACCGCGGGGGCGAGGTGCTCGGCGGCGGCGACCCCCGCGCGCCGGACCGCCTCGCGACTCCATCCGGCGGCCGCCCGCGCGGCCTGGCGGGTGAGCATCATGCTCGGACGGGTCTCCCCCAGGAGGTCGAAGATCCGGTACACGAGCCCCTCGCCGGGGATCGGTTGGGCGCCGAGCACGCCCTCGGCCCGGAGCGCTTCGGCGATGACCGGCCCGCTCGCCCCGACGAGCAGGGTGCGATCGAGGTCGAACACAGCAGCGGCGGCGGCCATGGCTGAATGCTACGACCCCCCGGGGCGACGTGACGCCCGGACATCGGGACGTGGAGCTCAGCGCGGCGCGGGTTGCGGGCCGCCCTCGACGGGGTGGATGCCGGCCCGGACCGCGAGCTGTTCGGCGACGACGTCGAGCACCGCGTCGTAGGTGGCCTGGGCAGGGCGCGAGAGGAGGTGGCGGGCCCGCTTCACGAGGCCGACCGAGCGGGGAGCCAGATCGTCGACGGCGACGGTGGTCCACTCGCCCCCGACGTAGCTCGGAGCGGCACCCGAGGGGATGATCGCGACACCGAACCCCTGGAAGGCGAGGGAGGCGAGCAGCCGCATCCCGTCGACCTCGGCCTGGGCGCGCAGCTGGACCCCGGCCTCGACCGATGCCTGGTCGAGCTCGTCGCGGAAGGCGGTGCCCGCGGGCGGCAGGAGGAGGTCGTGCTCGGCGGCTTCGGCGAGGGTGACGCGTGGTCGGGTGGCGAGCGGGTGGGACAGGGGCGCGACGATGACGCGGTCCTCGGAGAACAGCGGCTCGATCGCGAGGTCGGGGTCGGCGGTCGGCAGGTTGATCACCGCGAGGTCGACGGTGCCCTCCCGCACCTGGGGTACGAGCGAGCTGGTGACCGCGTCGACGATGACGGGGCGCACGAGTGGATGGTCGCGGTGGACGGCATCGACCAAACGGGGCACGAGCCACCGCCCGACCGTGCCGATCACCCCGACGCGTGCGATGCCCGCGACGACCGCCCCCATCGATGCCATGTCGTCACCGAGTGCGTCGAGCTCGGCCTGGATGCGCCGCGCCCGTTCGACGACGGCACGACCCTCCTCGGTGAGTTGGCCCGATGCCCGGTCGACGAGCACCGCCCCCACCTCCTTCTCGAGCCGGGCGACGTGGGTGGAGACGTTCGACTGGACGGTGTGTAGGGCGCGGGCTGCCGCGGAGAACGTGCCGTGGTCGGCGACGGCGACGAGGGCGGCGAGCTGGCGCAGATCCATCCGCTCGTCATCGTAGACGGGCCGTCGAGCTGCTATCTATTTTGGAGATAGGTTGTATGCCTAAGAACTGTTGGACAGATCACGTGAGTCCGTTCACAATGGGGATCACATACAGGCCGAGGATGAGCCCTTCCCCCCCAGGGCCCCTCGAGCCGGCGACGAAGGTTTCGGTCCCCCCCTGCAACCCGTCGCCCGAACAGGACTGGTCTCCCCCCGACCGGTCCTGTTCCCGTTTTCCGCCAGGTTCGCGCACCGGAGCACCGGTCCGGTAACGAATCGGGCGAGCCCGAGGTCGCACCCACCGATGAGCATCCTCCCCCTGCGCGCCCGTACCCCCGGCACGATCTCCACCCACGTCGGCGAGGTGGGCGGCCGGCCCGCGGTGGTGGTCGAGTGCTCGGGAGCCGACCGGCGGGGCGCACTGTCCCCCGCCGACGGCCTCAACATCGTCGCCGCGGCGCGCACGGCCCGGGAAGCCAAGGTGCCGCTCGTGCTCGTCATCGCGTCGAGCGGCGCCGACATCCACGAGGGCGTCGACGCCCTCCACGGGTGGGGACGGGCAGCCCGCGAGATCGTCGCCACCTCGGGGATCGTCCCCATCCTCGCCGCCGCGGTCGGTCCCGCCGTGTCGGGACCTGCGCTCCTCCTCGGGCTGGCCGACCACGTCGTGATGTCCGAGGACGCCTACGCGTTCATGAGCGGCCCGGCGATGGTGCGCCAGTTCACCGGCGTGCCCATCACCACCACGGCGCTCGGCGGGCCGGGCGCCCACCAGCGATCGAGTGGGCTCGCCTCGATGCTCGTCCGGGACCGCGCCGAGGCGCTCGAGGCGCTCGGCGAGCTCCTCGCCTACCTGCCGTCGAGCAACGACGAGCTCCCGCCCCGAGTCCACACCGACGATCCCCCGGACCGCCCCACACCCGAGGCGGGCGACATCGTGCCGACGGCCTCGACGGGCTCCTACGACATGCGCGACCTCGTGCGCACGGTCGTCGACGACGGCGAGCTGCTCGAGCTCCGAGGAGCGTGGGCACCCAACCTCGTCACCGCGCTCGCCACCGTCGATGGACGGACCGTCGGCGTCGTCGCCAACCAGCCCATGGCGCTGGCGGGAACCCTCGACATCCTCGCCTCACAGAAGGGCGCCCGGTTCGTCGCGTTCTGCGACGCATTCAACATCCCCCTCGTCACCTTCGTCGACACCTCGGGCTTCTACCCGGGCAAGGACCTCGAGTGGCGGGGGATGATCCGCAAGGGCGCCCAGCTCGCGTTCGCCTACGCCCGCGCGACGGTGCCACGGGTGGCGGTGGTGATCCGCAAGTCCTACGGCGGCGCGTACATCGTCATGGACTCCAAGCGGATGGGCAACGACTTGATGTTCGCCTGGCCGAGCGCAGAGATCGCGGTGATGGGGGCCCGCCAGGCGAGCGAGATCCTCCACCGGCGCGAGACACCCGAGCGGCGCGCCGAACTCGAGGCCGACTACGAGGAACGCCTCCTCAACCCCTACGTCGCCGCCGAGCGCGGCACCATCGACGCGGTGATCGAGCCCGCCGAGACCCGGTCGTCGATCGCGGCGGGGCTCGACCTCCTCGCCACCAAGCGCGAGCAGCTCGTCGGCCGGCGCCACGACAACACCCCGCTCTGAGCCTCGCGACGGGGGGATGTGACTCCGGTCACCCTTTCCGACTCGGGTGCCGCGGACGGTAGCCTTGGGCGGAACGCAGACGAGACTGGAGCCAGGGTGACCGAGTCCGTAACCATCACCGACAACCGCACCGGCGAGTCGATCGAGATCCCCATCGTCAACGGAGGGATCGACGCAGGATCCTTCCAGAAGCTGTTGCCCGGCGTGTGGTTCTTCGACCCGTCCTTCGGTGCCACCGCCGGTGCGGCGAGCGCCATCACCGAGCTCGACGGTGAAGCCGGCGTCCTGCGGTACCGGGGCTATCCCATCGAGCAGCTCGCGGAACACTCCACCTACCTCGAGGTCGCCTACCTCCTCATCCACGGCGAGCTCCCCACCGCCGAGCAGTTCGACGCCTGGAAGCACGAGATCACCCACCACACGTTCATCCACGAGAACGTCCGCAAGCGCTTCATGGAGGGCTTCCACCACGACGCGCACCCCATGGGCATGCTCGTGTCGGCCATCGCCGCGCTCTCCACCTTCTACCCCGAGGCCAAGGACATCGACGACCCCGAGGTGCGCATGAAGCAGATCGTGCGCCTCATCGCGAAGGTCCCCACCCTCGCCGCCGGTGCCCACCGCTTCAGCGTCGGCCAGCCCTTCGTCTACCCCGACAACACCCTCGAGTTCCCGGCGAACTTCCTCTCGATGATGTGGAAGATCGCCGAGCCCCACTACGAGGCCGACCCGGTGCTCACGCGGGCGCTCGACATCCTCTTCATCCTCCACGCCGACCACGAGCAGAACTGCTCCACCACCGCCATGCGCACCGTCGGCAGCGCGCACGCCGACCCCTACTCCGCCACCGCCGCGGCCGCCGCCGCGCTCTACGGGCCGCGCCACGGTGGGGCGAACGAGGCCGTCATCCGCATGCTCCAGGACATCGGGTCCTACGAGAACGTCGAGGACTACGTGAAGAGCGTGAAGGCGGGCGAGCGTCGCCTCCAGGGCTTCGGGCACCGCGTCTACAAGAGCTACGACCCGCGGGCCACCATCATCAAGCGCACCGCCGACGAGGTCTTCGAGGTCACCGGCAAGAACCCGCTGCTCGACATCGCCCTGAAGCTCGAAGAGGTCGCGCTGAGCGACGAGTACTTCATCAGCCGCCGGCTCTACCCCAACGTCGACTTCTACTCGGGTCTCATCTATCAGTCGATGAACTTCCCGCTCACGATGTTCACGGTGCTCTTCGCCATCCCCCGCACCGCGGGGTGGCTCGCCCACTGGCTCGAGGCGCTCGAGCAGAACAGCCGCATCATCCGCCCCCGCCAGCTCTACGTCGGCACCGAGCAGCGCGACTACGTCCCGCTCGAGCAGCGCTGAGCCCGCGCCGCCCGGCGCTCAGCAGACCGTGGCCGCCCGCACCCGGTGCACCTGGGTGACGAGCAGGGTCTCCACATCGTGGTCGTCCCACGGCTCGTCGTCGGTCCGGACGACGAGGCTGACCACCACGTTGCACACCCGCCCGATCGCCACCTGACGCCGCCGCTCCCGCCCGTCGTCGTCCTCGAACGCTGCCGCGGTCAGGCGGCCGTCGTCCACGCCGACGATCGTCGCCGCGTCGTCGTCCGGGTCGGGCGCCGCGAAGTGGGCCGCACCCGCCACGTCGGCGAACCGGTCGAGCCGCACCGTGATGCTCTCCCCGGGCGGTCCGTCCCAACGGCGTCCGTAGCTCACCAGGTGGCCGACCTCGTCGAGGTACGACCCGAGCTCGTCGGTGTCCACGAACAGTCGGGCCACCGCCGCGGTGTCGAGCAGGCCGACCTCGGGCGCGGGGGCCGGCACATCCCGCCGATCGGGGCCCAGGTCGACGAGGGCGAGGCTCGCGAGCGGCGCGGGACATGGATCGAACAGCTCGGGCCGCACCTCCACCGGCGCGCCCTCCGCCACCACCATCTCGAGGAGGGCCTCCACCGCTCCCACCCGGCAGCCACCCTCGAGCGCCGCCTCGATCGCCTGCTCGACGAGGTCGCCGCATCCCTCGGGGTCGCTCGAGGCCCGCTCGCACACCTGCAGCCAACGGGCCAGCTCGGCGTCGAACGCCGCGGGGGCGTCACCGGTGGGTTCGTCGACCGCGCCGTCGTCGTCGCCCGTGTCGGTGCAGCCGCCGAGAAGCAGCCCGACCACGGCGGCGCCGGCGAGGAGGAGTCGTCGCATCGGGTTCACCGTAGGCCGCCCCCGTCGCCCCGGACCGCGTCAGCGCCGGTCGAGGGCCGGTGGGCGGTCGCCGATCGGCGTGAAGAGGATGTTGTTCACGTAATCGGGACCGACGACGTCGTCGAGGTGGTCGAGCTGGTGACGCTGGACGTCGAAGTCGGCGAGCGGGTGCCACGCGTCGCGGTGGAGGAACCAGCCCTCGTACCCCTGGCCGAGCACGTGCTCGAAGAGCGACGAGAGCGGTTCGTCGAGGTGTCGCTGCTCGGCTTCGAGCAGCAGCCGGGGCCGATCTCGCCGGAGGAGCTCGGCCGCCCCCTCGAGCGCCGCCCGTTCGTGGCCCTCGACGTCGATCTTCAGGAAGCCCACATCGGTGACACCGAGGTCGTCGAGCCGCACGAGCTTCACCTCGTGGACGACTGCCGCGGTGGCGACGTCGCCCTTCAGCGACGCGAGGGCGTTCGCGCCGTGGCGGTCCTCGGGCAGCGAGAGGCTCGCCGTGCCGGGGGCGTCGGACACCGCCGCCTCGACCACGGTGACGTTGACCGGCACGACCCGGCGCAGGTAGGACGCGAGATCGGGCTGGGGCTCGACGCAGGTGACGTGGGGGACACGGCGGGAGAGCTCGCGGGTCCACGGCCCGAGCCATCCGCCGACGTCGACGGCGTTGCGGTCGGCGGGCACGAACTCGTCGAGGCGGGCCAGCTCGGGCTCCTGGCGCCGGTAGAGCCACGGGACGAGCCGGAACACGACGGGATCGGGGAGGACGTCGACGACGGTGGCCTTCAGGCGGGCGACGCGGTCGCTCACAGGTCGACCAGGATCTTTCCCACGTTGGCGTTCGCCTCCATGTGCTCGTGAGCCTGGCCGATGCGGTCGAGGGGGAACCGCGAGTCGACGACCGGCCGGAGGAGGCCCCGGTCGAAGAGGGGCAGCACCTCGCGTGCGAAGCGTCGGCTGACCGCGATCTTCTCCTCGAGCGGGCGCGCCCGCAGCACGGTGCCGACGAGCCGGGCCCGCTTCGGGAGGAGCGCACCGAGCGGGAAGGTGGCCATGGCGTCGGCCATGACGCCGACCTGGACGATGGTGCCGCCGACGGCGAGGGCGTCGAGATTGCGGGCGAGGTAGTCGCCGCCCACCACGTCGAGCACGACATCGACCCCGCGCCCTGCGGTGAGCTCCTTCACGGCGGGCACGAAGTCGTCGGCCGTGTAGTCGACGACGAGGTCGGCTCCGAGCTCCCGGCAGCGATCGAGCTTCGAGGTGCTCGCGGTGACCGCGACCGACGCGCCGATGGCCCGAGCGATCTGGATGGCGGCGGTGCCGACACCCGAGGCTCCGGCGTGGACGAGGGCGACCCGGCCCGAGGTGAGCCCGCCCTGCAGGACGAGGGCGTCCCAGGCGGTGATGAACACCTCGGGGATGGCGGCGGCATCGGCCAGCGGGACCGAGCTGGGGACCGCCATGACCTGGCGCTCGTGGACGGCCAGGCGCTCGGCGTAGGCCCCTCCCCCGACGATGCCCATGACCTCGTCGCCCACCTGCCACTCACGGACCCTGTCGCCGAGCTCGACCACCCGCCCGGCGAACTCCATGCCGGGGATCTCGTGCTCCATCGGCGGCCCGGGGTAGCGGCCCCGCCGCTGGAGCAGGTCGGCCCGGTTCAGCGCGGTGGCGACGACCTCGACGACGACCTCCTCGGGCCCCGCGACCGGGTCGGGTACCTCGACGACCTCCAGGACCTCGGGACCCCCGTAGCGGGCCAGGACGACGGCGCGCACGGTCAGTCCTCGGGCTCGAGGTGCATCCGGTAGCCGAGCAGCTCGATGCCCGGCGTCGGCCACCAGTCGAGGTTGGGATCCCGGACGAAGCCGAGCTTCTCGTAGAGGTGGTGGGCGGCCTTCATCGTGGTACCGGAGTGGAGGATGAGCTCGCGTCGGCCGCCCTCGCGCGCGAGTTCGATGCATTCCTGCGTGAGCGCCTCCCCCACCCCACGACCCTGCGCGTCGGGCCGCACCGCGAGCATGCGGATACCCGCCGCGTGCTCACCGTCGAACTCGGCGTAGGGCGAGGCGCGATCGGGGACGTAGGTGACGCCACCGAGGATGCGTCCGTCGTCGTCGACGGCCACGAGGACCTCACCGCCGGCCACGCGCCCGGCGACGTCGCGCAGCTCGGGCTCGTACTCGTCGTCGACGTGACCGATGCCGAGGTACGCGGCGACGGTGATGTCGGCGAGCTCGGAATGCTCCTCGGGTCGGATCGGGCGGATCTCCACCCCCTCGACGCTAACGCACCGGGCACGTGCCAGGATCATGGTGTGGAGGTCTCCGAGGTCACCGACATCACCGTCGACCGCGACACCGCGGTCACCCTCACCTTCGCCGACGGACGCGAGTGCACGTTCGGTCTCGAGGAGCTGCGCCAGGCCTGCCCGTGCGCAGGGTGCCGGGGCGCGCGCGACAAGGGCGAGGCACCGTGGCCCACCCCACGATCGCCGTTGCCGCTCACCATCACCGACGCCAACCTCGTCGGTGCATGGGGCCTCTCCATCACCTGGAACGACGGCCACGCCGCCGGCATCTACCCGTGGGAGTCGCTGCGGCGCTGGTGCGACCACGGTCGGCCCGAGTACCCGCCCGACTCCGGGCTCGGCGGCATCGGCGCCTCGCCGCCCGACTGACCGACTGCACCCGTGACCCTCGACTTCCGCTTCTCCGACGAACTGCTCGCCCTTCGCGACGAGGCGCGGGCGCTCGCCCGCGAGTGGCGCGAGCGCCACCCCGACGAGTTCGGCGACGACAGCTGGATCACCGGGAACTCCGCCGCCTTCGCGCGCGAGCTCGCCCGGCGGGGCTGGCTCGGCATGACCTGGCCGGAGTCCGAGGGCGGTCGTGGCCGGCCACCCATCGAACGCCTCGTCGTCTTCGAGGCCCTCATCAGCGGTGGTGCGCCCGTCGCGAGCGCGTGGTTCGCCGACCGCCAGATCGGCCCGACGCTCCTCGAGTTCGGCACGCCCGAGCAGCGGCGACGCTGGCTGCCCGGAATCCTCGCGGGTGAGTCGCTCTGGTGCATCGGCATGAGCGAGCCCGACGCCGGGTCCGACGTGGCCTCGATCCGCACCCGGGCCGAGCGCGCCGGCGACCGCTGGGTGGTGAACGGCCAGAAGGTCTGGACGAGCGGGGCCGCGCTCGCCGACTGGTGCTACCTGATCGCCCGGACCGACCCGGACGCGCCGCCCCACCAGGGTCTCTCGGAGTTCGTCGTCGACATGCGCTCGCCCGGCATCGAGGTGCGGCCCATCGTCGACGCCGTCGGCAACCGCCACTTCTGCGAGGTCCGCTTCACCGACGTCGAGGTGCCCGCCGATCACCTCGTCGGCACCGAGAACGCGAGCTTCGGACAGGTCATGCGCCAGATGGAACACGAGCGCGGCGGCATCGACCGGCTCGTCAGCAACCGCGCCCTCCTCGACGACGTGGTCGGATCGGCCGACCGCGAACATCCCCTCGTCCGCCAGCGGCTCGCCGAGATCGAGACCGGCTACCGGATCGGGCGTCTGCTCGTGATCCGGGAGGTCATCGGCCAGGCGCCACGCGGCTTCTCGGCCGCCACCAAGACGTTCTGCACCGAGTTCGAGCAGCAGGTCGCGGCGTTCTGCGTCGAGGTGCTCGGCACGGGTGCCACCGCGTGGGACCCCGCCCTGGGCGACGATCGTCCGGCACGGGTCGCCCGCAACATCTGCTACGCGCCGGGCTACACGATCATGGGCGGCACCACCCAGATCCTCCGCAACATCCTCGGCGAGCGGGTCCTCGGCCTGCCCCGGGAACCGCGTCCCGCGGCTGTGTAAGGCGTCACACTTCCGGCGGTCAGGACCCTCGCCGACCACGAGGAGGTCCACCGCCATGCCAGCCCACGATTCCCACCCCACCCACGACATGGAGCCCGGAACAGAACGCGCTCCCCGCACCACCTCCGCCCTGCGACGGGCGATCGTCGTCGTCAGCGTCCTGGTGGTGTTCGCCACCGGCCTCGCGCTCGGCTCGACGCTGCCGGGCTCGGATTCCGACGCCGACGCCGACGCCGCCGCCGCTCCGACGACCTCGACGACCCTCGACGACACTCGTGACGAGACCGGCGACGAGACCGGCGACGAGACCTCGGAGGAGCAGGCCGACGCGTCGTCCACCGACGACGCGGCCTCGGCCGAGACGACCGACACCGCCGACGGCACCGGCCCGTCCGACAGCAGCGACCCCGAGGCGTCGCCCGTCGCCCCCACCCCCGGTGGGCAGGACCCGGCACCGCAGGGCAGCTCGCCGGCCCCCACGACGCCGAACTCGCCGGGGCCGACGACCCCGCCTGCCGACTCCCCTGGCCCGAGCGAGCCCGCTCCCGGTCCGTCGACCCCGCCGCCCAGCACGCCGCCGTCGACCCCGCCCTCGACCGACCTCCCTCAGCACATCCCGCCCCCTGGCGGCGAGCAGGGTCCGGGCGGACCGACGCTCATCATCCCCACGGTGCCCCCGGGTCTGTTCAGCCCGTCGCTCAGCTTCCCCGAGCACATCCACCTGGGGAACGCGACGCAGACCACCATCACGATCACCAACACCGGAATGTTCGCCGCGGCGTGGACCCCCGGCCCGAGCGATCCAGGCGTGTCGTGGAACACCAGCGGCACCACGATCCCGACAGGTGGGAGCGTGACCGTGACCGTGACCGTGTCGGGCGTGTCGGGCAACTGGAACCGGCACACCTCGATCTCCTACGGGGGCGCCGACCACCCGATCCTGCTGCAGGGCGGCAACATCCTGAACGTCCCGACGATCCCGCTCGACCACCTCTACCCGTGAGGCTCAGTCGGTGTCGAGGCGGCGCACCGGGAGGTCGCGGGGCCAGGCGCGCAGCCTGATGCGGGCGTCGGTGACCGCCGCGGCGTCGGCCGAGACGATGACCGGGTTGAGCACCAGTTCGGCCACTTCGGGCACCGCCTCGGCCAGCGCCGCGATGCGGAGGAGCACCCCACAGAGCGCGGCCCGACCGCCCGAACCGGCGGGCAGGAGCGGTGCGAGGCTCGAGTTGTCGACGAGGCGTTCGGCGTCGAGGTCGGTGAGGGGGAGGAACCGCAACGAGTCGAACCCCACCTGCTCGGCCACCATCCCGCCGTGGCCGATGGCGACCACCGAGCCCACCTGCGGAGACTGCACCAGGCGGACGGCGACGTCGATCCCCGGCTCGGCCATCGCCTGGACGATCGCCGGCACCATCGCCTCGCCGAGCAGCTCGCTCATCCGGTGGTACGACTGTCGCACCTCGTCGTCGCGGTGGAGATCGACGGCGAGCCCGCCCGCCTCGGTCTTCGCGAGGCGCGGGAGCCCGGTGGCCTTGAGCACCACCGGATAGCCGATCTCCCGTGCGGCCTCCACCGCCTCGTCGGCCGACCTCGCGAGCCGCTCTGGGACGATCTCGATGCCGATGGCGTCGACCAGCTCGGCGGAGGCGAGATGGTCGAGGGTGACGCCGCTGTCGCGGCCGCCCAGGTGTCGGGCGACGAGCTCGGCCGCCCGATCGGTATCGAGACGGTCGAGATCCGGGTGGGCGCCTTCGGCCTCGGCCAGCCAGCGCCCGTACCACGCGACGCGGCCGAGCGCCCGGGCCGCCTCCTCGGGGAACGCGAAGATCGGCACGGCGAGGTCGGCGCCGACGCTCCCCCGTCGGGGTGAGGCGCCGAGGATCGTGGCGACGACCGGCTTGCGGCGGCCCTCGGCACCGTGCGCGATGGCGCGGGTGACCGCCTCGGTCTCCTCGAGCAGCGGCGGCGCGTAGATCGTGATGACCGCGTCGACGCTCTCGTCGTCGAGCAGGTGCTGGAGCGCGATCTCGAAGTGGTGGGGTTCGGCGAGGAACGTGAGGTCGAGCGGGTTCGCGGTGTGGGTCGCCATCGGCACCGCCTCCGCGATGGCGGCCACGGTGTCGTCGGAGAGCGTCGCCCCGACGAGACCGGCCCCTCGGCACGCGTCGACCGCGAGTCGGGCGGGGCCCGAGGAGTTCGAGAGGATCGCGACCCTCGGGCCGGTGGGCACGGGCTGGCTGAGCAGCAGACGGGTGACGTCGAAGAGCAGGTCGATCGTCGAGACCTTGATGACCCCCGCCTGGGTGAGGAGTGCGTCGAGGGTCGCCTCGGCGGGCAGCTCGAGGTCGTCGTCGGCCCCGAGGGTCGCGCCACCGCTCGTGACGGTGACGATCGGCTTCACCCGACTGACCCGACGAGCGATGCGGCTGAAGTTGCGGAGGTTGCCGAACGACTCCATGTAGAGGAGCACGGCATCGGTGCGCTCGTCCTGCTCCCAGTACTGGAGGAGGTCGTTCGCGCTGACGTCGGCCTTGTTGCCGAGCGAGACGAACGTGGAGACCGACAGGCCGAGCTCGCCCATCATCTCGAGGATCGCCGTGCCGAGCGTGCCCGACTGGGAGAGAAAGCCGACTCCGCCGGGCGCGGGTTCGACCGGGGCGAACGTCGCCCGCATCGAGACGCGGGGCGCGGTGTTGATGACCCCCATGCAGTTGGGGCCGATGAGGCGCAGGCCGTGGCGGCGGGCCAGCTCGAGCAGCTTTCGCTGCTCGGCCGCCCCCTCCGGGCCCGTCTCCGCGAAGCCCGCGGAGATGACGACGAGCCCCTGGACGCCCTTTTCGACACAGCGAGCGACGACGTCGAGCACCTCGCGAGCGGGGACGGCGATGATCGCCAGGTCGACCTCGCCGGGCACGTCGAGCACCGACGGATAGGTGGGCATCGACGCGACGTGGGTGGCGGTGGGGTTCACCGGGTACACCGGCCCCTCGAAGCCGCCGGCGACCAGGTTGCGGACGATCTCGTGGCCGAGACCGCCGCGCTGGCGTCCGGCACCGACGACGGCCACAGATCGCGGGGAGAGGAGGCGGTCGATCGACCGGGCCTCGGCCCGACGCTCGCGCTCTTCGATCTTCGCCTGGCTCTCGAGGGTGGGTTCGATGCCGAGGCGCACGTCGATGACGCCCTCGTCGAACCGGGTGGTGACGGCGAACCCCGCCTGCTTGAACACGCCGAGCATCTTGCGGTTCTGCGGAAGGGTCTGGGCGGTGAAGTCGGTGATGCCGTGCTCCCGCGCCGCGGCAGCGAGGTACTCGAGCAGGAGCGTCGCCAGCCCACGCCCGTGGTGGCGGTCGTCGGTGAAGAACGCGACCTCGGCCCGGGACGTCCCCGGTTCGCGGTCGTAGCGGGCGACCCCGATGAGGTCGTCGGCGAGGATCGCGACGAAGGCCATGCGGTCGACGTAGTCGACGTGGGTGAACCGTTCGACGTCGCGGGGCGACAGCCTCGGTCGGGGCGAGAAGAAGCGGAAGTAGATGCTCTCCGACGACTGCCGGTTGTGGAACGCCACCAGGCGGTCGGCATCGTCGGGCCGGATCGGACGGACCCGCACCGTCGCCCCGTCGGAGGTCAAGACGTCGGCCTCCCACCGGGTCGGGTAGCCGGGGGGCAGGTCGTGGGCCTCGGACACCTCGTCGCGGTCGTCGACAGCGGCCATGCCGGGAGAGTAACCGGGACCGGCGAGGAGGGTGCCCCACTACGCTCGGCTCGCGACAGGAGACGATGCGGAATGACGACGTGAACCCCGAGCTCGACCAGCTGGCCGCCGACTACTGGGACGTCGTCCTCGAGGCCAACCCGACGATGGCCACCCTCGTGGGCGACCACCGGTTCGACCACCTCGTCGAAGACCCATCCGCCGAGGGCGACGCCCGCACCCGGTCCCGGCTCGAGGGGATCCTGCAACGGCTCGATGCGATCGACACCGGGGAGCTCAGCGGCCAGGACCGCGTGAGCGCCCGCATCATGCGCACCGAGATCGACGACCAGATCCGCCTCCTCGACCTCGGTCTCGTCGAGCTGCGCAGCGACCAGATGGACGGGCCCCACATGGGGCTCCTCGTCTCGGCGCCACAGCTGGCGGCCGAGACGCCCGAGCACGCCGAGGCATTGCTCGAGCGCTTCACCAAGATCGGCACGATGCTCGACCAGGCCGCCGTCCGCTTCCGCGAGGGGGCGGCCAGGGGGCGGACACCCGCCGCGCTGTGCGTCGCGCGATCGATCAACAGCATCGACGGCTACCTCGAGTCGGCGCTCGACGACGACCTGTTCGTCAACCTCTCCGGTCCGGCGAACTGGTCGGGGGAGGCGGCCTGGCGGGAACGTCTCCGGGAGGTGGTCGTCGCCTCGGTCCGGCCCGCGTTCGAGCGGATGCGGGCGACCCTGGCCGACGAGCTCCTCCCCGTCGCGCGCCCCGACGACCGCGCCGGCCTGTGCTGGATCGACGGCGGTGACGAGCTCTACGACGCGCTCCTCCGGTCGTACACGTCGCTGCCGGTCACCCCCGACGAGCTCCACGAGTTCGGCGTCGAGGAGTCCGAGCGCCGGCTCCCGGCGGAGTACCTCGAGATCGCCGCTCGGGCGTTCGGCATCACCGACCTCGCCGACCTGTTCGCCCACCTGCGTACCGATCCGGCGATGCGCTTCCGTTCGGGCGCCGAGATCCTCGAGCTCGCCGAGCGGTCCGTCGAGCGCGCCGGCGCGGTCATGGCCCAATGGTTCGGCCGGCTTCCCCGGGCCGCCTGTCGCGTCGAGGCGGTGCCCGAGGTGTTGGCCGCCGACGCCCCGGCCGCCTACTACTTCCCGCCCACCGAGGACGGCAGCCGCAGCGGCACCTACTTCGTCAACCTCCGCGAGCCCACCGAGCAGATGCGCATCGAGGCCGAGTCGGTCGCCTTCCACGAGGCCATCCCCGGTCACCACCTCCAGCTCGCCATCGCCACCGAGCTCACCGACCTGCCGAAGTTCCGTCGCATGGGCTTCGGGAACACCGCCTACATCGAGGGGTGGGGTCTGTACGCCGAGCGACTCGCCGAGGAGATGGGGCTCTACAGCGACGACGTCGCCCGCCTCGGCATGCTCGCCGCCGACTCGTGGCGATCGGGACGCCTCGTCGTCGACACCGGGCTCCACGCCAAGGGCTGGAGCCGCCAGCAGGCCGTCGACTACCTCGTCGAGCACACCCCCGCGCCCCGGTCCGAGATCGAGCCCGAGATCGACCGGTACGTGGCGATCCCCGGTCAAGCCGTCGCCTACAAGGTCGGCCAGCGCGAGATCTTCCGGCTCCGCCGTGACGCCGAGGCCCGGCTCGGCGCGCGGTTCGACATCGCCGGCTTCCACGACGTCGTGCTCGGATCGGGCGGCGTCGACCTCCCGGTCCTCGCCGAGTTGGTCGAGGAGTGGGTGACCTCCCTCCGATGAGCGTTCCCTGGTGAGCGGCCACGCCCCGGAGCCCACGCTCCGATCGCTCGTCGTCACCGTCTATCTCCCCACGCTGCTCTTCGCTGCCGGACAGGGCGCAGTCGTGCCCGTCGTCGCGCTCACCGCCACCGATCTCGGTGCGTCGGTCGCGGTCGCCGGCCTCGCCGTCGCCGCGAAGGGTCTCGGGCAGATGGCCTTCGATGTGCCCGCAGGGCTCCTCGTCGAACGGCTCGGTGAACGACGGGCGATGGCGGCCGGAACCGGAGTGCTGATCGTCGCACTGCTCGGCGCGCTCGCCGCACCCTCGGCGTGGGTGTTCCTCCTCGCCATGGTGGTCCTCGGCTGCGGCTGGTCGGTGTGGCTCCTCGCCCGCCTCACCTACGTGAGCGAGGTGATGCCGTTCCACCTCCGCGGGCGGGCGCTCTCCACGCTGGGCGGCGTGAACCGCATCGGGAACTTCATCGGTCCGTTCCTCGGGGCCGCCGCCATCGTCTGGTTCGGGCTCGCCGGCGCCTACTGGGTACACCTCGTGCTCGCCGTCGCCGGGTGGGTCACCATCGCCACGATCCCCGACCCCCACGTGCCGTCGGCACCGGTGGCAGAGCACGCGCCGATGCCGGTGCTCCGCATCCTGCGCACCCACCGCCGCACCTTCCTCACCGCGGGCGTCGCCACCACGTGCCTCAACATGTTGCGGGTGTGCCGCCACGCCATCCTCCCGCTGTGGGGCGCCGGCATCGGCCTCGACGCCGCGGAGGTGAGCCTCATCTTCGGCATCAGCTCCGCCATGGACATGACGCTCTTCTACCCGGCGGGGGTCGTGTCCGACCGGTACGGCCGCAAGCTCATCGCAGTGCCGTGCCTCACCGTGCTCGCGGCCGGCTTCCTCGCGGTCCCCCTCACCGACACGTTCCTCCAGCTCGCGCTCGTCGGAGTCCTGATGGGCCTCGGCAACGGCATGGGCAGCGGCATCGTCATGACGCTCGGGGCCGACTTCTCCCCCGCCGTCGGACGCGCCTCGTTCCTCGGGGTGTGGCGGCTCGTCTCCGACGTCGGCCACGCCGGCGGGCCGGTGCTCGTGTCGGGCATCGTCGCGGTGGCGGCGCTCGGTCCGGCATCGGTCGCCGTCGGGCTCCTCGGCCTCGGTGGCGCCGCCCTCATGGCGCTCGGCGTCCCCGAACCCCGCCACCTGGCCGAACGCTCGACCCAGGCTCAGATCGCGCCGCGGGATGCCGATCTCAACCCTGGGACGACGTGGTCCTGACGCGCCTGCACTCCCCCATGAGCCTCTCATTCCGACCCGACATGAAGGCCATCGTCCACGAGGTCGACGGTGAGCCGGTCACCGTCATCGGCAAGACGATCGACGGCGGTGGCACGACCGCGCTCGTCGCGATGATGGAAGCAGACGAGGAGGCCGACCGACTGCGCCCGGGGTCGAGGGTTCGGTGCAGCTACGTCGACCCCCAGGGCGTGCACGAGTTCGTCAGCACCGTCCGCTCCGCCGAGCCCCTCGCGCTGAACCACCGGCTCCTGCGGCTCACGATCGCCGCCCCGGACACCGCCGAGCGCCTCCAGCGGCGCGAGCACGTCCGGATCGAACTGGAGCTCCCGGTCGAGCTCCTCACCTCGGACGGACGATCGATCCGCTCGACGACGGTCGACCTCAGTGCCGGTGGGATGTGCATGCGGTGGCCCGACGACGTTCCCGTCGTCGAGACCGGCTCGATGGTCGAGGTCCGGTTCAGGAGCGAGCGGTTCGAGCACCACCACCAGGCGCAGCTCCTCGACACCTACGAGCGCAACAAGCGTCGGCTCGCCCGCCTCCGCTTCGAGGGGATCACGCCGTCGGGCCAGGACCGGCTCGCGAGCGTCGTGTTCGCCGCCCAGCGCGACCAGCTCCGGCGCCAACGCGACGCGCGCTGACCGCCCGGCGGCCGGCCTGACCGGCCGGGCTGGCCCGCTCACGGATCAGACCTTGCCCTCCGGCTCGGCGAGGAGCTCGAGGAGGCGGTCGACGAAGGGCACCTGGGCGGCGTTCAACTTCTCTCGCGCCCGCTCGGGGGCGAACCACTCGGCCCGATCGACCTCGGGGATCTCGAGGCGCTGCCCAGAGCGCGGCGGCCACTCGATCTCGACGGTGTTGCTGATGACGGTCGACGGATCGAGCTCGCCCTCGACGGCGAAGGCCCGCACCCGCTTGCCGCCCCGTTGGCGGATCTCGCCGAGGTCGAGCACCGGCCCATCGGGCGCCTCGACCCCCAACTCCTCGGCGAACTCCCGACGGGCGACCGCGAGCTCGTCGGTCTCGTCGTCGAGCTCGCCCTTCGGGATCGACCACGCGCCGTCGTCCTTGCGCGCCCAGAACGGGCCGCCGGGATGCACGGCCAGGATCTCGATCGCCCCCTCGACCCGCCGGTAGAGCACGAGACCGGCGCTCCGGGCGCTCACGGCGTGAGGCCTGCGGATGCCGGAGGGTGCAGATGGTGGGCGCAACAGGACTCGAACCTGTGACCCCTACCGTGTCGAGGTAGTGCTCTAGCCAACTGAGCTATGCGCCCGTGTGCCGATCGAGACCGGCTGGGAAGTGTGCAGCGTAGCAGCGTCACGGCAGGCCTCGGACAACTCGGGCTCAGTGGGGCGAGCCGACCCGGTACGCGGCCGCGGCGACGAGCACGATCAGGCTGCCGACCGCGGCGACGAGCAGCCCCGGTCCGAACGAGAGGGCGACGTTTCCCCGGGCGAGGTCGGCCACGTCGGCGATGGCGCGTTCGATGCGGAAGGCCTCGACGGCGAGGAGCCCGAGGCTGGAGAGGGCGAGCGCCACGAGGCCGGCACGCCAGACCCGGCTGTAGGAACCGGCCATGCACCGCACCGACACGGTGGCGACGGTGACGGCGATGAGGACGAGGAAGAAGCCGGACCCGAGCTCGCCGCCCGCGTCGCGCCAACCGAGCTCGAGGGTGCTGCCCACGGCGAGGTCACGGCGGGCCCAGGGCAGCAGGGCGCCCGCCAGCATCACGATCGATCCGGCCAGGGCGAACCAGGCGGCAGGCCGGTTCTGTTGACCGGCGGGGCGCCCCAGGTAGAGCTCGTCGTGCTCGGCGATCGCTCCGCCCACCTCGTCGATGCCCGACCGACGCTCGACGACGGGCACCTGTGAGGTGGACTCCTCCTCGGTGCGGACGAGGATCGTCGCCCCGGACCGCTGGCGCACGAGTGCGGTCGCGGGCCGCAGCTCGGGCGGGTACCACCGGCCGTCGGAGGCCTGCCACCAGTCGGGGCCCGGGCTGACGTCGCTCATCGCCACCATCGTGGCCCAGCGGCCGCCCGGGACTCCAGCACCGCACTCCCCGATGCCGGCGGGTTCGGTCCGCCACCCGGCGAACTGCCACACTCTCGGTGTGACTCGCCAGATCGACCACCGTCACGTCGTCCGCCTGCTCGCGATCGGCCGCGTCGCCCTCGGGCTCGCGATGCTCGTCCTCCCCGGACGCGCGCTCCGGCCGTGGATCGGCGACACCGACCGGTCCGCCCGGGTGCTCGTCCGCGGCCTCGGCATCCGCGACCTCGTCCTCGGCGTCGGCACCCTGCGGGCGCTCGACGCAGGAGACCCCTCGGTGCGCGAGTGGGTCACCGCAGGAGGCGCGAGCGACGCGACCGACGCGGTCGCCACCCTCGCCGCCGGTCGCGCCCTCTCGCTGCGTGGGCGCCTCCTCGGGGTCGCCGTCGCCGGCCTCGCTGCCGCCGCCAGCTTCGGTGCACGCGATCGGATGGGGCGATGAGCGTCGGCGTCGAGGTCGTCGACCACGTCGCGGTGGTCGAGCTCCAGGCTCCGCCTCACAACTTCTTCACCGCGTCGCTCGTCGAAGCGGTGGCCGATGCCCTCCACTCCTTCGAGGACGACCACCGGGTGCGGGCCGCGGTGCTGTGCGCCCAGGGCCGCTCGTTCTGCGCCGGCGCGAACTTCACGAGCGACGACGGTCCGGTGGGCGACGGCAGCAGCGACGAACCGGTCGGTGGGCCGACCACCCAACGGCTCTACGCCGCGGCCGCCAGGCTCTGTGAGGTGGCGATCCCCTTCGTCGCGGCCGTCCAGGGTCCCGCCATCGGCGGCGGTCTCGGGCTGGCCATGACGGCGAACCTGCGGGTCTGCTCCCCCGAGGCCCGGTTCTCCGCGAACTTCGCCGCCCTCGGCATCCACCAGGGGTTCGGCCTCAGCGTGCTCCTGCCCGAACAGCTCGGACCGTCGAAGGCCGCCGAGGTGCTGCTCACCGCTCGCCGCTACACCGGCGAGGAGGCGGTGGCGCTCGGCCTCGCCGATCGTTGCGTGCCGGCCGACCACCTGCGCGAGGCGGCGATGGAGCTCGCCGCGCAGATCGCGGTGAACGCGCCGCTCGCCGTGCGGGCCATCAACCGGACGCTCCGCCAGGGTCTCGCCGACCGGGTGCGAGCCGCCACCGAGCACGAGGCCGCGCTCCAGCGCGAGCTGTCCGCCACGGCCGACGCCGCGGAAGGCATCCGGGCGGTCACCGAACGCCGGCCGGGCAACTTCACCGGCACCTGAACGTCGCTGCGACGGCGACGGGCACACACAGCGCGAGGACCGGACCTGCACTCACAGGTCCGGTCCTCGACGACGCCTCTCGGCATCGCAGCGAGCGCCGGGTCGGATTTGAACCGACGACTGTACGGCTTTGCAGGCCGTTCCCTTGGGCCGCTCGGGCACCGGCGCCAGCCCCGGCGAACGCCGGGAGTCGCGAGTGTACGCCACCGGAGGCACCCCACCCACCGTCGGATCCCGCCGCGGTGCATGATGGGACGATGCCCGACCACGACGCCGCGCCGCCCGCCGGCGCACCCGGCCCGTTGGCGGCGCTGCGGGTGCTCGCCGGGGTCGAGGTGCCGGTCACCGCATCGCTCGACCACCTCGAGATGTACACCCCCGAGGGGCTCCTCACCGTCCTCTGGCACGGCGAGGCCGACCACTCACAGGTGGTGCTGATGGTGGGCGGAGCGATGGGAGGGCTGCTCGGCCCCGGCCGTGGCCTCTACCAACGATGGGGCGAGGAGCTGAGCGCCGACGGCATCGGTGCGCTCCGTGTCAGCTACCGGGTCCCCAACGACCTCGACCGTTGTGTCCACGACACCCTCGCGGCGGCGGAGCTCGCCGGCCGGAGGGGCGCCCGCTCCTTCGTCGTGCTCGGCCACTCCTTCGGTGGCGCGGTCGCCATCCAGGCGGCCGCCGCGCTCGGTGAGCTCGCCGCCGGGTGCGTCACCTTCGCCACCCAGATGGCCGGCGCCGAAGCCGCCGAGGCCCTCGCGTGCCCCCTGCTGCTCGTGCACGGCGATCGCGACGAGCTGTTGCCGCACCTGGCGAGCGAGATGGTCCATTCGATCGCCCCGGACAGCGAACTGCACGTCCTCGACGGCGCCGGCCACCTGCTCTCCGAGGCCGATGGCGAGATCCACGACCTCGTGGGCACCTGGATCCGCGAACGCCTCGACGCGCACACGCCCCCGGAGTCCTAGGTACTGGGCACGCACGTCTAGGGCGTCGTCACCGGGCCTGCTCGGTCGATCTGCGTGAGAACCGGCCCGAATCGCACCACTTTTCACGCAGATGCGGGGAGCGCAGATGCGGGGAGACCGTGCGCCGTTCGTGTCGGGTCGCGGCTCAGCCGAGGAGGCAGACCTCGAGGTGCACCGACGCCGCTCGACGCTCGCCGCTCGACACGGCGAGCCGGTGGTTGAGGTGGTCGAGGCGCGGACTGCCCGTGAAGAGACGGACATGGGTGCGGAAGTAGTACTCGTCGGCGGGCACCTGCTCCCCCGCGGCCAGCCGGTCGAGCACCTCGGGCGTGGCGTGGCGGACACCCTCGGAGACCACCTCGATCAGCTCGTCACGATCGGTGCGGAGGAGGTACCGAGCGCGGATCTCGAGGGTGCCGTCCGCCCGCACCGTCTGCCAGTCGGCTCCGCCGGGGAGCACCTCGCCGGCGAGGTCCTCGACGCCGGCGAAGGACCCACCGACGATCGGGATCAAACGGACGTCGCCCTTCGGTGTCGCGGCGAGGGTCGGCCGGGCGACGCGCACGTCGAGGGTCATCAACGGTTCGAGCTCGAGCGCCATCGACATCTCAGTACCGGGGTTCCGCGAGCGACGGGCGAGAGTTCAGCTCGGCGATCGCGAACCCAGCGATCGCCTTGTACTTCTCGGCGATCGTCGTGAGCTCGTCGTCGGAGATCACGTCGGAGAGCCGTTCGAACCCGTCGGGGGCCCGGTCCTCGACGAGCTGCATGGCCTCCTCGGGGCCTTGTCCCCGGTTCGCGAGCACGATCCGCGCCGTCGCCGGTCGCCGGACCTCGTCGTAGGCCGCGAGCGCTGCCTCGGGGTCGTCCGGATACGAGAGCAGGCACCCGGTGAGCACCCGGGCGTCGAGGATCGCCTGGGACGCGCCGTTGGACCCGATCGGGTACATGGGATGCGCGGCGTCGCCGAGCAGGGTGACGGGACCGAACGACCAGCGCGGCAGCGGGTCGCGGTCGATCATCGGGTAGACCCAGACGCCCGGTGCCGCACGGAGCAGGCCAGGAGCGTCGAGCCACCCGAAGTCCCACGACTCGAACGCGGGCAGCACGTCGTCGAGGTTGCCCGGCTTGTTCCAGTCCTCCCGCTCGGTGAGCTCGGTGCGGTCGAAGCGGATCTCGGCGACGAAGTTCACCTTCTGGTGCCCCTCGACCTCGGCATCGTCGCTGATCGGATAGGCGACGAACTTCTGGTTGGCGTGCCCGGCCATGATCATGGTGCGCCCGTCGAGGAAGGGCGGCGCGTCGGCGACACCGCGCCACATGACGGCACCGTTCCACTTCGGTCCGCCCTCGTCGGGGTACAACTGCCGTCGCGCCACCGAGTGGATGCCGTCGGCAGCGACGAGCAGGCGTCCACGGGCTTCCGAACGGCGGCCCTCCCGGTCGACGAAGTGGGCGGTGACACCCTCGTCGTCGGAGTCGAAGCGGTCGAGGTGGCGGCCGAGATGCAGGTGCTCGGGCCCGATGCGTTCGAGCGCGGCCTCGAAGAGGCACATCTGCAGCACCCCTCGGTGCAGCGAGATCTGCGGCCACTGGTACCCGGCGGCGATCCCCCGGGCCTCCGCCCAGATCCGCTCGCCGCGCTTGGTGTGGTAGCTCAGCTCGGCGGTCGCGATGCCGCGCTTTTCGAGTTCGGCTCGCAGCCCGAGCTCGTCGAGCTCGCGCACCGCGTGGGGCAGCAGGTTGATACCGACCCCGAGCGGCTTGAGCTCGGGCACGGACTCGTAGACCTCCACCTGGAAGCCCGCAGCGTGGAGGCTCAGCGCCGTGGTGAGCCCTCCGATGCCCCCGCCGATGATGATGATCGTCCCATCCATCGACAGATCTTCGTTCGTCCGCCGGGGATCTGCCAAGTGTCGGGCGGATCAGTCCTCGGTGGTGTCGGCGCTGGTCTGTCGTTCGAGCTCGTCGTTGAGCACCGCGCCCACCACCACCACGAGGGCCGAGAGGAGCATCCAGGTGAGGAGGATGACGACGGCGCCGAGCGAGCCGTAGGTCTCGTTGTACGAGCCGAAGTTGCCGGCATAGACCTGGAACCCGATCGACGCGACGATCCAGGTCATGACGGCCACGATCGATCCAGGGCTCACCCACACCCAGCGGGCCTCGGGCTCGCGGTCGGGTCCGTACCGGTAGAGCACGGCGAGCCCGACCATCAGCCCCACGCCGACCACCGGCCAGGCCGCCATCGTGAGGAGCCAGCGCAGGCCGCCGCGGACGCCGAGTGACGCGAGGACGGCGGGGAGCGCGGTGATGACACCGATCGCGACGACGGCGAAGAGGAGCGCGCCGACCGTGAAGGCGACCGCGACCAGACGCTTCCGGACGAAACCCCTCGTCTCGACCCTGCGATAGGCCACGTTCAACGCCTCGAGGAGGTGACCGACCCCGCTCGACGCCGACCACAGCGCCACCAGGAGGGACACGGCGAGGCCCAGACCGAGGGCGCCGCCCGACGCGGAGGTGATGCCCTCGAGCTGCTGGACGAGCAGCTGCCGGGCCTCCTCGGGGAGACCCGCGGCGAGGTCCTCGACCCGCCGTTCGATCGCATCGGGGTCGGCGACGAGTCCGTACACCGAGACGAGGGCGATCATCGCGGGGATCGTCGAGAGGAACCCGAAGAACGCCACCCCTGCCGAGTTCAGGACGACGTGGTCGGACTTCACCCGGGCAGCGACCCGCTTCGCCACCGCGACCCAGCCGGTGACCGAGACCTCGCCCGGGTGGTCGGCGGACTCGGTGGCGGCTGCGGGGTCCCGGCCGATCGGGAGGGCAGAGGTCATGGCCGCCCTCTACCCGGCACCACGGCGGTCGAAAACGGCCAACGGCCCCTGCCGGGGCCGTTGGTGGGACTGGAGCGGAAGACGAGGCTCGAACTCGCGACCTCAACCTTGGCAAGGTTGCGCTCTACCAACTGAGCTACTTCCGCGTGGGTCGACAGTGTAGCAAGTCCGACCGCCGACCCCGCCAACCGGGTCAGGCCGTGCCGAGGCGCGTGCGGACCCGGTGCGCGAACTCTCGCGCATGGGTGGCGTCGATGCCGCTGACCTCGACCGGGTCGCCCACCGCCGAGAAGGTGAGCGCCGCGCTGCGGTCGTCGCCCATGCCCGACACGGTGAGCGCCGGGTCGAGCGCGATGCTGCGGATGTCGGGCTTCCACTCGCGATCGTTGACGACGAGCAACCGGCGGTCGGTGAGGATCGCGACGGCGTTCTTCCCGAGGTAGCTGCCCTGCACGAGCTGTTCGGCCACCTCACCGTCCTCGAGGATCGCCGTGCTGATGCCGGCCGCGACCCGCGCGTTCCGCTTGGCCGAGAAGCCGAGCCGGGCGACGCACCCGCCGATGGCGTGTGGATCCTCGGCGGTGGGTTGCGGGGCTGGCGCGAGCACCGGCGCGGGCGGAGGACCAGCCGGTGCAGGGGCCTCCGCAGTGGGCGGAGGAGGCGTGGCAGCGG
>CAZAVX010000026.1:0-28910 GCA_964488835.1 uncultured Iamiaceae bacterium
TCATCCAGGAGGGAAACCTCGGGCTGATGCGTGCGGTCGAGAAGTTCGACTACACGAAGGGCTTCAAGTTCTCCACCTACGCCACCTGGTGGATCCGCCAGGCCATCACCCGGGCCATCGCCGACCAGGCGCGCACCATCCGCATCCCGGTGCACATGGTCGAGTCGATCAACAAGGTCATCCGCATCCAACGCCAGATGCTCCAGGAGCTCGAACGCGAGCCCACCGTCGAGGAGCTGGCCGACAAGGTCGACATGACGCCCCAGCGGGTGCGGGAGATCCTCCGCTACGCCCAGGACCCCCTCTCGCTCGACTCGCCGGTGGGCGAGGAGGACGACTCCAACCTCGGCGACTTCATCGAGGATCCCCAGGCCGACGCGCCGGCCGAGATGGCGGCCCGCCGCATGCTGAACGAGGCGGTCATCGCCGCACTCGACGACCTCAACGACCGCGAGAAGCAGGTCGTGCGGCTGCGGTTCGGCCTCGAGGACGGCCAGGCCCGCACACTCGAGGAGGTGGGGCGCGAGTTCGGGGTCACCCGGGAACGCATCCGCCAGATCGAGTCGAAAACCCTCGCGAAGCTGCGCCACCCGCATCGCAGCCAGAAGCTGCGCGACTACCTCGACAGCGAGTAGACCCCCACCCACCGACCGACCGCCCGCCCGATCGTCAGCGGCGGGCGCGGGTGCGGCGGAGGAGGGGATCGGCGGCCGCGAGGGTGCGGTCGGCGAGGCGCAGGACACGCCCGGACGCGCCCGGGCTCTCGGAGTCGACGAGGTTCCCCATCACCGCGAGGGTGATGTCGGCCGCCACCTGGGTGCCGACGGCGATGCGGAGCCCCGTGCGGAGGATGCGGGGGTGGCCGATGAGGAAGCTGAACCGGCGACCGGTGCGCAGGAAGGCGTCGAACCGCTCACCGAGCTCGGCGTCGTAGCGCGCCGGGGTGGTGGCGGGGTCGGTGCTGAAGAGGTCGGCGGCGAGGATGCCGGACTCGAGCCCGTAGTCGATGCCCTCGCCGTTCATGGGGTTGATGAGCCCGGCGGCGTCGCCGACCGCGACCCAGCCGGGGCCCGAGCGTGCCGTGGTGCTCATCGGAAGCCGCCAGGCGCGTGGCCGTTCGAGCGGCTCGCCGAGGTCCCACGACTCGCGGACCTGGGCGTGGTACGACTCGAGGAGGCGGTTGAGGTTGAGCTTGGTGAAGCCCCGCATCGTGGAGAGGGCGCCGACGCCGATGTTCACCGTGCCGTCGCCGGTGGGGAACAGCCAGCCGTAGCCGGGGATGGCGACGCCGTGCTCGTCGGTGAGGGTGAGGCACGCCTCGAGGAGGTGGTCGGCATGGCGTGGCGACTCGACGTAGGTGCGGATCGCCAGGCCGAACGGTTCGCCGGCCACCCGGTCGGCGCCGAGCCGGCGGGCGACCGCGCCGGGGGCCCCGGCCGCGACGACGACGAGGTCGGCGGTCCATCTGCGGCCGTCGGCCTCGACGCCCACGACCCGCCCGTCCTCGAGGAGCGGGAGGGCCGTGGTCTCCCAGTGGATCTCCGCACCGGCCTCCTCGGCGACCTCGGCGAGGTGTGCGTCGAGCACCCGCCGGGGCACCACCGCGCCGTGATCGGGGAAGCGGGGGGTCGAGGGCCAGTCGAGCTCGCGGACCCGGGAGCCGGCGATCATCCGCAGGCCGTCGATGCGGTGGGCGCCCTCGACCTCGGCCTTCAGCTCGCGCAGTGCGCCGACCGCACGGGGGGTGAGCCCGTCGCCGCACACCTTGTCGCGGCCCCGCGGGCCCTTCTCGAAGACGGCGACCGTCGCTCCCGACCGGGCGGCACGGATCGCGGTGGCCGAACCGGCCGGGCCGGCGCCGATCACGATCAGGTCGCGGTGCTCCATCCCCCCAGCCTGCCCGATGCGGCGGCTGATCCACGAGTCGGCACCCGGACTCCCCGGGTCGGGGCCGGTGGGCCAGGCAGGGATCGAACCTGCGACCGAGCGATTATGAGTCGCCTGCTCTGACCACTGAGCTACTGGCCCGTCGATGTGGCTCCGGGGGTGGGGCTCGAACCCACGACCCACTGATTAACAGTCAGTTGCTCTGCCAACTGAGCTACCCCGGATCGGAGTGGTGAGGATAGCAGCGTGCCGCCGGGGCACCTGCACCGGCGTCGCCTACTCGTCGAGCCACATGGGGGCGCGGTCGAGCAGGAAGCGGCTCACCTCGAGACAACGATCGAAGACGCACTCTTGTTCCTGGCCGAGGAAGATGCGTGCGAGGGAGACCTCGATGCGGCCGACCACCGACAGGCTGCGCTCGGTGGCCTCGGTGGCCGAGGCCGTGGAGTCGATGGCCGAGACGTCGAGGGGCAGCTCGGGCCCGCCGATGCCGGCGAGCTCGGTGGCGAGCACCAACAGGTCGGGTCCCTTCGGGAGTGGAGGGAGCGCCCAGGTGAAGAGGAGCGGGAAGCTCCACAGGTCGGGCGGCTCCTCGTCGTCGGGGAGGTCCATGACGGCGTCCTCGAAGCCGAGCAGGGTGCGGGGGTCGACCTCGAGCGCCAGGTGGAGGTCGAGGGGCCCTCCGCAGGCCTCCTCGGGGTGCAGGTCGACCTCCCAGGCCTGGCGCAGGCTGTAGGTCTCCACGAAGTGCCGCTCGTCGTGCACGTGGAACCCGTGCTCGAGAGCGTGATCCTTCAGATCCGTCACGAAGAAGGGAACGTCGATGGCAGCCACGCCCCTAGCCTGCCAGGCCCGAGTGACACTCGGCTACGTTGCGACGCTGTGAGCGATCCCGGGCCCGAGGCGATCAGCGAGGTGCTGCACGAGGTGGCCGACCTCGTGGCCGCGACGCTGGGCGAGGTCGACGACTGGGGCCTCGCGGGGACCTCCCCCGGACAACACCATTCCGACCTGCGGGCCGACGAGGTCGCTGTTCGCCGCCTGCTCGATGCCGGGTTCGGAGTGCTGAGCGAGGAGTCGGGCCTCCACCATCCCGACCGCCGGGTCGTCGTCGTGCTCGATCCGCTCGACGGGTCGACGAACGCCGCGCGGGGCGTGCCGTGGTACGCGACGAGCCTCTGTGCGGTCGACGCCGAAGGTCCGGTCGCCTCGGTCGTCGTCGACCTCGTGCACGGCCGCCGGTACGCGGCGGTCCGGGGGAGTGGCGCCACGCGTGACGGCGTCCCGGTGTCGCCGAGCGGAGCCGTCGATCTCGCTGACTCCGTCGTCGGCCTCTCCGGCCTGCCACCTCGGCACCTGGGCTGGCGGCAGTACCGAGCCCTCGGCGCCGCGGCGCTCGACCTCTGCGCGGTGGCCGACGGCACGCTCGACGGGTTCGTCGACTGCAGTCGCGACGCCCACGGACCGTGGGACTACCTCGGGGCCCTCCTGGTGTGCCGCGAGGCGGGTGCGCCGGTGGCCGACCACCTGGACCGCGAGCTCGTCGTGCTCGAGCACGGCGCCCGTCGCACGCCCGTCGCCGCCGCCACCCCCGCGCTCCTCGACGCGCTCCTCGAGGCCCGGCGGTCGTTCTGACCGACCTCGCTGGTTAGCCTCCAGGGGTGGTCGCACGTGTGCACGGCTTCCTCCTCGGCGTGTTCGGCAAGCTGCCGGCGCCGCTCCGTCGCCGGATCGTCGCGTTCGTCGCCCCGTCGTTCACCGTCGGGGCCATCTGCGTCATCGAGCACGACGACCGCATCGTGATGATCCGGCAGCGCTACCGGAACCGGTGGGGACTCCCCGGCGGTCTGCTCGCCCGGGGCGAGGAGCCCGCCGACGCCGCACGGCGGGAGGTGCGGGAGGAGATCGGCATCGACGTCGAGCTCCTCGGTGACCCGTTCGTCGTCGTCGAGCCCGGTGTGCGTCGTGTCGACGTGATCTACCGGGCACGCCCGCTCGGGTCCGTCGAGGGGGTCCGGCCCACCTCCCCGGAGATCCTCGCCGCGGAGTGGTTCGGGCTCGACGAGTTGCCAGACCTCCAGCCCGAGACGCTGACGGCGCTGGCGGTCCTCGGTCGTCGCCACGCCCCGGATCGGTAGGCTGTCCGCTTCCCAGGGCGCTTAGCTCAGCTGGCTAGAGCACCTCCCTTACAAGGAGGGGGTCGGGGGTTCGAGTCCCTCAGCGCCCACGATTCCAAGCCCGTTCCTCCACTCAAGGGCGGTCGGGCGGTGCCGATAGACATGTGAGGCCCAGATCGGTTGCGCGCGGGCCGGAGCGCAGAGGAGGTGATCGTGGGTCGAGGACGCGGGGGACAACTGCTCGTCGCCGCCGGCGTCATCGTCCTCGTCGCCGCCAGCTTCGCGTTCATGGCGAGCCGGGGCGTGCGCGACACCGACGCGTTCCGTGACGCCGCACCCGATCTCCTCGAGATCTCCACGGTCCACGACGCAGTCGCCGACGAACTCGCCCGGGCGATCGGTGAGCTCTACGCGCCGGTGGAGCTCTCCGAGCAGACCCTCGCCGGCGCCGCCGAGCGCATGGTGGAGAACGGCTATGTGATCGACGACTTCCAGGCCGCGCTCGAGGTCGCGCACCGGGGGTGGGCGGAGTACGCAGCGCCGATCGAGGTGCAGCTCGACGAAGCGGTCGCGACCCAGACGGCGCTCACCGCCCTGCGCGACGTCGACCCGGCGGCGGCCGACGACTTCCCGCCTGGCGGCGTCGTCACGCCCGGACCGGTCGTGCTCCCCATCGGCACCACACTCGACCGCCTCGTCGACCTCCAGTCGCCCGCCCTCCTGGCGATGGCCGGCGGGGCCGTGCTCGCCCTGCTCGGCGCGGTCATCGACCGGCAGCGCAACCGCACGTTGAAGAACCTGGCGAGGGGCATCTGCACCGCCTCCCTGCTCGCGGTGCTCGCCGCGTTCGTCCTCCCGCTCGGCCCCCTGCGCGACCTCTCACCCGTCGTCGGCGTCCTCGGCGCGATCGCCGGTCAGCACACGGGGCTGCTCGTCGTCGTCGCAGTCGTCACGGTCGTCGTCGGCCTGTCCCTCCACGCCTCGGCGGACCGCATCGTGAGCGAGGTCAGCCGCACGGTGCGCACCGTGCAGACCGCCCGGGAGACCGCACCGGTCCGGAGCGGTTCCCGGCGCACCCGCCGCGCGGGGAAGGCTCGCAACGAGGCGATCGACGCGTTCTTCGGCGACGGCACCGCCCGCCGCGACACCACGTCCGAGGCCCCCGCCGACGAGGACGAGCACGATCCCCTCGGCGATCCCGACGACCTCCAGCTCCCGGTGGCCGCTGGTGCTGAGGAGCCGGCGGGTGAGGACCCGGACGGCACTCCCGGCCCAGGCGAGGCTGGCGACGATGCACGTGGCGATGCCGACGAGCCCCGCCCCAAGACCCCCGAGCAGGAGCGGGCCGAGGCATTGGCCGCCGAGCGGAAGGAAGCCCTCGAACGCATCGACGGCACCCGCAGCCGCTACCGCACCCACCTCCGACGCTGACGGGCACGGGGCGTGTGGCACGACCGGCCCGCGCCGGTCATGCTGTGGACGTGAGCATCCTCGAGCAGCTCCTCGACGTGCAGGAGCTCGACACCCACCTCGACCAGCTGCGTCACCGGCGGGCGACGCTCCCCGAGCGGGCCGAGCTGGCCGAGGTCGAGAAGGCGGAGGGCGAGTTCGCCGCGCGCCGGAGCGCCGTCGACGAGCAGGCCGCCGAGCTGTCGAGGACCCAGAAGCGGCTCGAGGACGAGCTCGCCAGCGTCGAGTCGAAGCGCGCCGAGACCGACCAGCGCCTCTACAGCGGCACGGTCACCGCTCCCCGCGAGCTGCAGTCCCTCCAGGACGAGCTCGAGGCGCTCGGGCGCCGCACGTCGGAGTTGGAGGACCAACTCCTCGAGGTGCTCACGGACCGCGAGCCGGTCGACGACACGCTCGAATCCTTCGACGCCGAAGGGCGCACCCTCGCCGCGCGCCGCGAAGAGGTCGAGGCGAGGCTCGCCGCCGCGGAGGCCGAGGTCGACGCCGAGATCGCCGAGGTCGAGGCCGCACGCGCCGCGGCGGCCGGCAAGATCGGCGCCGAGCAGCTCGCCGACTACGAACGTCGCCGCGCGGCGCTCGGAGGCGTCGCCGTCGCCCGCCTCGTCGGCAGCTCCTGCGGCGGTTGCCACCTCACCCTCTCAGCTGTCGAGATCGACCGCATCCGCAAGCTGTCTCCCGACGAGCCGGTCGCCTGCGAGGAGTGCGGGCGGCTGCTCGTGCGCTGACGTGCTCCTCTGGTTCGCCGCGCTCGGCTTCGTCGCGGTGGTCCTGGTGTTCCAGAGCCCCGCGCTCGACTACCGGATGGTGATCCTCGGCTCGCTGCTGCCGCTCGTCGACCTCGTCCCGGGGATCCCGCCGCTGCTCCACACGTTGCTCGCCCCGGTGGTCGTGATGACCGTCGTGATGCTCGCCACCCGCCAGCGCCGGCTCGTCCGTCGTCGATGGCTCGGCATCCCCATCGGGATGTTCCTCCACCTCGTGCTCGACGGCACGTGGAGCACCACCGAGCTGTTCTGGTGGCCGGTGTTCGGCACCGAGCTGCCCGATGTCGCGCTCCCGACGCTCGGGCGGGGTGCGGTGGGGATCGCCATGGAGGTCGTCGGTCTGGTGGTCGGCGTGTGGGCGTGGAAGCGCTTCGGGCTCGACGACCCGGTCCGGCGTGGGGCATTCCTCCGCGAGGGGCGGCTCGACCGGGACCTGGTGGGCTGAATGCTCATCGTCGTGCGGCACGGGCGCACCACCGCCAACGCCGAGGGCCGGCTGCTCGGACGCCTCGACCCGGATCTCGACGAGGAGGGCGTCGCCCAGGCCAAGGCGGTGGCCGAGTGGATCGGTCCCGTCGACCGGGTCGTGACGAGCCCGCTCCTGCGTGCCCGCCGCACCGCCGAGGCCTTCGGGATCGAGGCCGAGGTCGATCCCCGCTGGATCGAGCTCGACTACGGGGAGATCGACGGGCTCCCCACCTCGGAGGTGTCCCCGGAGGTGTGGCACGCGCTGCGGACCGACGCGAGCTGGCGGCCGCCGGGCGGCGAGTCGCTCGCCGAGCTGAACGCCCGGGTCGCGGCGGCGTGCGACGAGCTCGTCGAGATGGCCCGCGACCTCGACGTCGTCGTCGTCACTCACGTGTCGCCCATCAAGTCGGTCGTGTCGTGGGCGCTCGGCGGGGTCAGCGAGGTGCCGTGGCGCACCCGGGTCGGCCAGCCCTCGATCACCCGCGTGGCGATCGGCGCGTCCGGGCCGGTCCTCCAGGCCTTCAACGAGGCGCCGCGGTGAACGTGGCGCTGTTGGCCGCCGTCTCGGCCCGGGTGGTCGCCCAGACGCCCGACACCGTCGACCCGGCGCGCCAGGCGGTCGAGTCGTACGTCGACGCCACGGGTGGGGGTGGCACGACCGGCGGCTTCCCCTGGGTGCTCGTGGTGGGCCTCGTCGTGGTCGTCGCCGCCACCGCGGTGCTCACCGCAGCCTTCCGCCGCCGGTTCCAGTAGGAACCGTTCGGGCGTCGTCCGAGGCGCGGCGGCCAGGGTCGGCCCAATGGGTGGTGTCACTCCCGCTCGCTAGACTCGAACGTATGTTCGAGGAGCGAGAGTGCACGATCGGGGTGCTCGGCCGAGTGAGGGAGGCGATGGCGGATGTCGGTGTCGAGTGATCGGGAGCGGATCGAGAAGCTGGCGCGGTCGATCGTGGAGGCGGCCGCCGATGTCGCGGCCGCGACGGCTCGGTGGCTGGCGCTGGTCGCGGAGTTCGATCGGGAGGAGGCGTACCTGGAGTGGGAGTGCCACAGCACGGCGCACTGGCTGATCTGGAAGTGCGGGATGGCGGAGTCGACCGCCCGCCAGCACGTGTTGGTGGCGCGTGCGCTCGAGGAGCTGCCGCACATCGCCGGAGCGTTCGCCCGGGGCGAGGTGAGCTACTGCAAGGTGCGGGCGTTGGTGCGGATGGCGACGCCTGACACCGAGGCCGAGCTGTTGGAGCTGGCGAGGGTGTGCACCGGGACCCAACTCGCCAAGATCGCTCGCGCCTACCGGCGAGCGACCCGGGACCCCGAGCGTCCCCGTCCGCCGCGGGTCGAGGTCGACTGGGACGACGACGGCGACATGGTGCTCACCGCGAAGCTGCCCGCCGACGTCGGCCTGCAGTTCCTCAGGGCGATGCACGTCGCCGCGACGGTGGCCGCGGGCGAGTCCGAGGAGCTCACCGAGGCGGGCCGCGGCGACGTCGACGAGAAGGCTCGGCAGCGCCGGGTCGGGAAGGTCGTCGCCTTCGAGACGATGGTCGAGCTCGCGCTCGCCGGCGCGGGCGATGCCGCGGCATCACCGCCGCCACCGGAGCTCGTGGTCACCGTGTCCGCCGACGAGCTCCGGTCCCTCGCCGACGAGGACGGAGCTCGAGAGCCGGCAGGCGACGCGGGGGACGAGCCGTTGCCGGGCCGGCGAGGGCTCACCCGGCACATGGCACGCCGCCTGGCGTGCGACGCCACCACCGCCACGCTCGTGCACGACGGGCGGGGGAGTCCGCTCGATCTCGGGCGTCGCAGCCGCACTGCCAACCCAGCATTGCGGATGGCCCTGCACCAACGCTCCGGCGGAACGTGTGAGTTCCCCGGATGCAGCCACCGGCGGTTCCTCCATGCCCACCACATCGAGCACTGGGCCGACGGCGGTCCCACGACACTCTCGAACCTCGTCAACCTCTGCTCGTGGCATCACCGCCTGTTGCACGAAGGCCGCTACCGGGTGCGCGTCGGTGCCGACGGCCGGCTCAGATTCGTCCGAGCCGACGGCACCGAGCTCGAACCCGGGCCGCTCCCACCCCAGGCGGCAGGGGAGCGGATCGTCGAACCGGCGTCGGGGTCGATCGAACCGCTCTGGGCAGGCGAACACCTCGACCTCTCCTGCGCGATCGACGGCATCCTCAGCCTCGAGCGCATCGCCGCACGCCGCCGCGATGCCGCGGCATCGCGGGGTTGCCCGACCGCGGCCTGACCCTGGCCCCACGTGATGCCGCGGCATCACGCGAACGGCGGGAGGGGTGGCGGGTGACGGTGAGTCGGCCTGTAGGCGGGATTCTGTCCTCGGGTCCGTTGCCGGGGTCCCGATGGGTGACCATCCATCTGTGCGGCCTACCTGTGGGCTGCTCCGGAGAGCGAGCGGGCCGCTCACACCCACGACTTGGCCTTGCTCCGGGTGGGGTTTGCCGAGCCGCCCGGGTCGCCCCGGGCGCTGGTGCGCTCTTACCGCACCGTTTCACCCTCACCTGTGCCCGGCGAACCGGGCCATCGGCGGTCTGTTCTCTGTGGCACTTTCCTGCGGGTCGCCCCGACTGGCCGCTAGCCAGCACCCTGCCCTGTGGAGTCCCGACCTTCCTCGACGCAGCTGGCTGCTGCGCCGCGGTCACCCGGCCGACTCACCGTCTCCTCCAGTGTGCCCGCGGGCGGTCCGGACGACCACCCCGCGGCGCACCCCGAGGCTCACTCGACGATGATCGTGCCCTCCATGCCCGGGTGGTTCTTGCACCAGTAGGCGTACTCGCCCGGCTCGTCGAAGGTGTACGCGAAGCCGTGACCGGTGCGGATCGTGCCCGAGTCGAAGAGGTCGGAGGTGACGGTGTGGGGCGCCGACCCCTCGTTCACCCACCAGACCGTCGACCCCGCACTGGTGGTGAACTCGGCCTCCTCGAAGCGGAAGTTCACCGCCGCCACGTCGGTGCGCTCGGGCTCGGGGTCGCCACCCGCCGGCACGGTGAGCTGTGGCGGCGCGCTGCCGTTGCCTCCGCCTCCGCCGCCCCCTCCAGCGGCGTTCCCGCCCCCGCCGCTGCAGCCGGCGAGCATGACGACGACGGTCGCCAGCGCGGCGATCGTTCCGGTTCGGGTGCGACGTCCCATGTGACTCCTCGAGCGTGAGTGGCTGTCCAGGACTGGTTCCCCCCGGCCTGGACGGTGACGATGGTCACACACAATAGGCCCTCGCCGCGGGTGAGGTGGCGCGGGAGCGAGGTCGGGCGTCAGAAGTCGAGGGCGGAGAGGTCGCCGTGCCAGCCGGCCGCCCGCTCGACCGCACGCCGCCACTCGGCGCGGTCGAACGACCCCGCCGGCTCGACGACCGCCCGAGGCTGCCACCGGTCGGCGATGTCGGTCTCGTCGCGCAGCGCATCCGTGCCGAGCATGGCGAGGTAGGCCGCGCCGACGGTGGTGGCCTCCCGGACGGGGGACAGTTCGACCGGCCGGCCGCACGCGTCGGCGAGCGCCTGGGCGAAGACACCGTTCGCGCTCATGCCGCCGTCGACGCGCACGGCGTCGACCGTGAGCCCAGACTCGGCCTCCGCGGCCTCGAGCAGGTCGGCGCCTCGCTGGGCGATGCCCTCGAGCACAGCACGCACGACATGGGCTCGCGTGGTGCCCCGGGTGACGCCGAGCAGAGCACCGCGGGCGCCGTAGTCCCATTGCGGCGTGCCGAGGCCCATGAGCGCCGGCACGTAGACGACCCCTTCGGAGCTGGCGCACTCGGCGGCGACCGTCTCGGACTCGGCCGGCTCGGCGATGAGGCCGAGGTCCTCGACGAGCCAGTCGACGTTGGAGCCCGCCGAGAGCATCACCGCCTCGAGCCCCCACGACGCGGTGCCGCCACGGCGCATGGTGACGATGGGGAACGTGCCCTCGGGTCCGCGGGCCGCGGTGGCGGGGGCGTCGGGCCCGAGCCACATGTCGAGCATGCCGCCCGAGCCGAACGTGATCTTCGCCATGCCCGGCCGGACGCACCCCTGCCCGATGAGCGACGCCTGCTGGTCGCCGGCGACGCCCGCGATGGGCGGCGCGCCGGGGAGGGCGGTGGCGGTACCGAGGATCCCGGCGGAGTCGACGATGTCGGGGAGCCCCTCGGGCGGCACCCGGAGGGCGTCGAGCGTTCGCTCGTTCCACCCCGACGCGTCGCCCCGCAGGAGCCCGGTGACCGCGGCGTTCGTGAGGTCGGTGGCGTGCACCTCGCCCCGGGTGAGCTGCCAGACGATCCACGAGTCGACCGTGCCGAAGCACAGGTCGCGGGACCGGTCGGGGTCGTGGGCGTCGAGGAGGTGGGCGAGCTTGGTGGCCGACTGGTTGGGCGCGACCCGGACACCCTCGGCCTGGAGGACGAGGCACTCGCCGACGGTGCGCAGGTCCTGCCAGCCGATGGCCGGGCCGACCGGTTCGCCCGTGGCCCGGTCCCACACGATCGTCGAGGCCCGCTGGTTGGCGATGCCCACCGCATCGACTCCTCCGCCCGCCTCGCCGAGCACCGACGCGGCGAGCTCGAGCGCGATGGCGGCCATCTCCGCGGCGTCGAACTCCACGAGGCCCGCCATGGGGCTCGTGGGGAGGGCGCGGCGATGTCGCTCGTGGGTGACCGTGCCGTCGTCGGCCACGACCGCGGCGCGGATGCCGCTGGTTCCCACGTCGATGACGAGCACCCGGGTCACGGCAGCTCCACCTCGCCGAAGGGGTCGGGAAGCCCGAGCTTCCCGGGATTGAGGATGCCGTTGGGGTCGAGGACCTGCTTCATGGCGACCAGCACCTGATGGGAGGCGTCGAGCGCGTCGGCGACGAACCGCGACCGGTTCAGCCCGACGCCGTGATGGTGGCTGAGCGACCCACCCTTGGCGAGCACCGCACGGGTGCCGGCATCCCAGCACCGACGGTAGAACGCGTCGCGGTCGCCGTCGGGCGGGCGGCCGGCGAAGGTGAAGTACAGGCAGGCGCCGTCGGTGTAGGCGTGGGACTGATGTGCCGAGGCGGCCCGCACCCCCTCGATCGAGGAGAGGGCGTCGATGGTGGCCCGGTGCACGGCGGGGAGGGCCGCCCACGGGCCGGAGACCTCCATGGTGTCGACGACGAACCGGTTCCCGATGAGGCTCGCGAGGGCCGACACCTCGTTGCGGTGCCCCATCCAACGGTCGACGAGCTCGCCGCCCAGCTCGTCGGCGTCCCGGCACTCTTGGCGGACGACGTCCAGGTTCGCGGCGACGGTGACCTCGTCGCCCTCGTCGAGCACCAGCAGGACGTTCGCCTCGCCGGTCTGGTAGCTGCGGTCGGACTCCACCGCGTCGTAGAGCCGGAGCACGGCGGGGTCGGCCCCGCGGCGGAGGATGCGCCGACACGCCTCCATGCCCGCCTCCCAGGTCGGGAACCCGTAGGCGGCCCGCGCCTCGTGCTCGGGAGCAGGGCGCACCCGCAGGCGCGACCCGGTGATGATGCCGAGGGTGCCCTCCGAGCCGACGAAGAGCTGGGTGAGGTCGGGCCCCACCGCGGCGCGGGGCGCCCCGCCGGTGCGGAGGGTTCGTCCATCGGCGAGGGCGACGTCGAGACCGACGACGATGTCCTCGATCTTCCCGTAGCGGTTCGAGAGCTGTCCGGCCGAGCGGCACGCGAGCCAGCCGCCGACCGTGGAGAGTGCGACCGACTGGGGCCAATGACCGAGCGTGAGACCGTGCTCGGCCCGCAGCTCGGCTTCGAGGTGGTCGCCGAAGGTGCCGGGGGCGACATCGATGACGAGGGAGGTGTCGTCGACGTCGACGAGGCCGGCGAGCCCGGTCAGGTCGAGGACCACGCCGCCGTGCACGGGTACCGAGGCGCCGCACACGCCGCTGCGGCCCGCGGCCGCGGTGACCGGCACCCGCGCCTCGTCGCAGACGCGCAACACGTCGGCCACCTCTGCCGCCGAACCCGGCCGAACGACGGCGGCCGCCAGCCCGGCCACCTGGTTGTCGAGCGCCCAGATCATGGCGAGGGGCCACCAGTCGCGGGACGCCTCACTGCGCACCGCGGCCTCGACCGACACCTCCGCGCACACCGACCGCAGGCGTTCGAGCGTGGCGTCGTCGACCTCCACGTGACGGGTCGCGAGCTTGGGCGTCGCGCTGGCGGGGTCGGGCAGGTCGATCGGCGGGGTGGGGGCTCCCGGCCCGAGCTCGGCGGCGCTCACGACGCCGCCGAGCTCGGTGGCACGGCCGGCACGGGCAGCGCGGCCGCCTCGCGCTCGCGACGGACCATCTCCCGGAAGGCCTCGGCGCTCGCGGCGGCCTCGTCGTCGGACCAGCCGAGGTCGTCGGCCACGAGCCGGGCCACCTCGTCGGCCACGGCCACGGCGGCCTCGGCGTCGCGCAGGCGCAGCGGCACCCGCCGGGTGAGCACGTCGTCGACCGACGTCGCCATCTCGTAGCGGGCGGCGTAGACGACCTCGGCGCGCAGGTAGGGGTGGCCGGCAGCCAGACGTTCGCCGAGCGCCGGGTCGGACTCGACCATGGCGATCAGCGTGCGGGCCTCACCGCCGTACCGGTCGGCCAGATGGACGACGGCGTCGTCGTCGAGCCCGGAGGTGCCCGCGGCGTCGGAGCCGGCGTCGCGCACCTGCTCGAACCCCGTGGCGCCTCGCAGCGGTAGGCGCGTCGTCCGGCACCGCTTCGAGACCCCGGCGCGCACGCGGCCACCGAGGGCGTCGAGCACCGCGTCGACCGTGTGGCTCGCCATCTCGCGATAGGTGGTGAGCTTGCCGCCGGCGACGGTGACGAGGCCGTCGTCGTCGACGGTCACCTTGTGGCGACGGGAGAGGTCGGCCGTGCGGCCGGAGGTCGCCGTCTTCACGAGCGGGCGCAGGCCCGCCCAGGTGCCGGTGATGTCGTCGACGGTGATCTCCTCGCGGACCGAGGCGTTGATGGCCCGGAGGAGGTACTCGATGTCCTCGGGGGTGCACTGGGGGTCGTCGAGGGGTCCGTCGTAGTCGGTGTCGGTGGTGCCGATGTAGGTCTGGTCACCCCACGGCACGACGAACACCGACCGCCGGTCCTTCGGCACCGGCACGACCGCGGCGATCTCGTTGCGCACCTTCTCCCACGGCACGGTGATGTGGATGCCCTTGGCCGGGCGGATCGTGTCGGGCTGGTTCGCGTCGTCCCGGTCGAGACCACGCACCCGATCGGCCCACACGCCGGTGGCGCTCACGACGACGGAGGCCTCGACGTCGATGTCCTGGCCGTCGGTGTCCTGGCCGTCGGTGTCCTGGCCGTCGACCCGCACCGTGAGCCCGGTGATGTGGCCGCTGTCGTCATGACGGAATCCGACCACCTCGGCCCGGTTCACGACCACCGCGCCGTGGTCGAGGGCGGCGGTGCGGGCCACGGCGAGGGTGAGCCGGGCATCGTCGGTGGCCGCGTCGTAGTAGAGGTACGCGCCGGCCAGACGGTCCTCGGGCAGGGTCGGCATGTACGCGAGCGCCTCCTCGGTGGACAGGCGCTTGTGGAGCTTGCCGATGCGAGCCCCACCGGTGAGGTCGTACATCCACATCGCCTTGCCGAGCGCCCAGGCGAGCTTGCGGCTGAACAGGCCGTCGCGGGTGAAGATCGGGAGGAGGAACGGGAGCACCCGCACCAGGTGTGGTGCGTTGCGCCGGAGGCGCTGCCGCTCGGCGAGCGCCTGGTAGACGAGCCGCACCTCGCCCTGTTGGAGGTAGCGCAGCCCGCCGTGCACGAGCTTGGACGACTTCGACGACGTGCCCGAGGCGAAGTCGCCGCGCTCGACCAGCGCGGCGCGCAGGCCCCGAGAGGCGGCGTCGAGCGCGACGCCCGCACCGGTGATGCCGCCACCGATGACCACGACGTCGAAGGATGTGGTGGCGAGCCGCTCGAGCGCGACCTGCCGATCGAAGGTTCCCGGACCCATGCCCGGAGCTTACGGCCGCGAGCGCGTCACCCGCCGAGCGATGGCCTCGGCGAGCACGAGGTCGGCGGGCACCGTGACCTTGATGTTGTCGGGGTCGCCCTCCACGACCGTCGCGGCCACGCCGGTCGCACGGGCGACGACCTCGGCCGTGTCGACGCCGTCGATGCCGTCGGTGAGCGCCCGGCCGTACGCGTCGAGGAGGAGGGGCGCGGCGAACCCCTGCGGGGTCTGCATCCGCCGGAGCCGCGAGCTGTCCACGAGGCTCGCCGACCCGCCCCCGGGGTCGAGGCGGTACACCGGACGGTCGAAGCCGAGCCCGGGGACCGCGCCGCCATCGACGACCATCGCCTCGATCACCCGGTCGAGCAGCGCCTCGGACAGGAACGGGCGGGCGCCGTCGTGGAGGAGCACCCAGCCCACCTCCCCGGACTCGATGGCCGGCCGCAGCAGCGACAGCGCGGCGTGCTCGCTCGCCGCCCGTGTCGCGCCTCCCGCGGTGACCTCGACCGGCGTGCGGGACCGCACCGACGCGAGGACCTCGTCGAGATGCTCCCGGTCTTCGTCGCGCACCACGACGACGAGCCGCGCAACCCGGGGATCGGCGTCTAACGTGGCGATCGACCACTCGAGGAGCGGTCGGCCGCCGACGGCGAGGTACACCTTGTTCGTCTCTGCCCTGAACCGGGTGCCGGAGCCGCCGGCCAGCACCACGGCCGCGATCGTCGGGTCGGGTGGGGACACGCCCGAACCGTAGCCCCGGCAGGCAGACCGGCAGGCAGGCCGACCCGGACCGACCCCGAGACCGACAGGGAGACCGGCAGGATGACCGAGCGAGCAGCCGAGCGAGCAGCGGAGCGAGCAGAGGGGGCCGCCGATCGGTCCGACCCGGCCGACGACGAGATCGTCGTTCTGCCCGCCGACGGCTCGGTCGATGCCGCAACCGCCGCCGCCCTCCTCGAACGCCTCCGCACGGAGCCCGACCTCGACGCGGTCGGCGTACTCGATCCGGTGGTCGACGCCGTGAAGCGGATCGACACCACGGGACGCGTCGAGGGGGATGTCGACCGGTCCCAGCTCGGCGTGCTGGGGAGCCTCGTCGCGGTTCGCCGGAGGGCACTCGATCCCCTCTCCGGGCAGCCGCGACCACGTCGCGTGGGGGTGGTGTGACAGAGTTCGCAACCGTTTGGACACGCCCCGCGCAGCGCGTCCATACTCGCAATTCCGCTGCCATCAGGCCCCAGGTCCGGATCGTTGGCGGCCCGAACCGACCCCGACACCACCGAGCACTCCACCATGAGCCAGTCCTGGCGGCAGCAGGCCGCGTGCCGAGGACTCGATCCCAACATCTTCTATCCGGCGAGCGACGAAGAGGCGGACGCAGAACCTGCCAAGGCGGTCTGTGCACAGTGTCCGATCCGGTCGGCCTGCCTCGAACACGCGCTGACGCGACGGGAGAAGGACGGGATCTGGGGTGGTGCCACCGAACGCGAGCGACGCCGCATCATCCGCCAGCGGCGCCGGACCGCCTGAGCGCGCCATGAGCCGGCCGACCCTCGACGCCCTCGGCGGATGGTCCGCCGTGCTCGGCCCCCTGTCGGCGGGGCGCGACCTCGACGCCGACCTCACCCACGCGGCGCTCTGCGAGATCCTCACCGGTCAGGCCTCCGACGCCCGCATCGCCGGGTTCATCGTCGGCCTCCGCATCAAGGGTGAGACGGTCGAGGAGGTGAGCGGCATGGTCGACGCCATGCTCGACACCTGCGAACCGATCACCCTCGAGGACGGGGTCGTCGACATCGTCGGCACCGGCGGATCGCCGACGCGTCGCCTGCACGCGCTCAACATCTCGACGATGGCGTCGCTCGTCACCGCGGCCGCCGGCGTGCGGGTCTGCAAACACGGCAACCGCAAGGCGTCCTCCACGTCGGGTTCCTTCGACCTGCTCGACGAGCTCGGCGTCGCCATCGAGCTCGACGCGGCCGGGGTCGCGCATTGCGTTCGCGAGGTCGGCGTCGGCTTCGCGTTCGCCCGCGCCCACCACCCGGCGATGCGCTTCGTCGGGCCGGTGCGTGCCGAGCTCGGCATCCCCACGGTGTTCAACCTGCTCGGGCCGCTCTCGCATCCCGGCCGGGTCCGTCGTCAGGTGGTCGGGGTGGGCGACGAACGGGTCGTCGAGCTCGTCGCCGGCGTGCTGGCGTCGCGCGGCACGCCGCGGGCGCTCGTCGTGCACGGCAACGACAGCCTCGACGAGATCACCCTCACCGGCTCCACCATCGTCCACGAGATCGTCGACGGGTCGACCCGCGTGTACGACCTCACCCCCGCCGACCTCGGCCTTCCCGAACGCTCGCCCGACGAGCTGCGCGGCGGCGACCCCGCCACCAACGCCGAGCTCGCCCGGGCGGTGCTCGACGGCCAGCCGGGTGCGGTGCGCGACATCGTGGTGGCGAACGCCGCGGCCGGCCTCTGGGTGGGTGACGCGGTCGACTCGCTGGCCGAAGGTGTCGAGCTCGCGGCCGCGGCGATCGACGACGGCCGGGCACGGGCCACCCTCGACGCATTGATCCGGGCCACCAACGAGCTCGCGCGCCCCGCCGACGAGGGCTGAGCGCTCGCTCAGCGTTGGCGGGCGCCCGACACGAGGGGGCTGGCGGGCCGGAAGTTGGGGAGCGGCTCGGCCTCGAGCTCGGTGAGCAGGGGGAGTGACCCGGACCGAACGACGAGTCCCGACGCGTGCTGCTGGAGCCACCGGTCGACCGCGAGCAGCTCGTCGACGTGCTCGCGTGCGGGGGCGGGGAGGTGGGCCGACGAGTCGAGGTCGAGCGCCAGCATCGGCTGGGAGGTGTCGGCCGCGTCCGCCCGGCGCACACCGAGCAGGCGACCGTCGAGGAGCTCGACCTCGGTGCCGTCGGGCCCGGCGAGCACGACGTGGCCGGACCGCCGCAGGGTGTCGAGGCGACGGCGCCGATCGACCGCGGTGGCGAGCGCCGCCGCGCGGTCGCGCACCGACGCCGCCTCCTCGTACCGCTCGGCCGCGGCGAGCTCGTGCATGCGGGTGGCGAGGGGGTCGAGCAGCAGGCGTGGCGACACGGTGAGCCCGGTGACGACCTGGCGGACGAGGCGTTCGTACTCGTCGCGGGAGACGAGCCCCGCGCACGGGCAGGTGGCGACGCCGAGCTGGGCCGGCGTGCACGGCGCCGGACGCGGCGTGGCGGAGGGGCGGGCCGTGCAGCGGCGGATGGGGACGGCGGTCTCGATCGCTTCGGCGACGAGGCGGGCCACGGCGGTGGAGGTGAGGGGGCCGAGGTAGAGCGCGCCGTCGGCGCGGAGGTGCTTGGTGATCGACAGCCGGGGGAAGGGCTCGTCGGTGAGCTTCAGGTACGTGTACTTCTGCCACCGCTTGAGCTGGCGGTTGAACCGGGGTTGGTGCTCGTGGATGAGCCGGATCTCGCGCACCGAGGCCTCGAGCGTGCCCGTGCAGACGAGGTGGTCGATGCGGGCCACCTCGCGCAGGAGCTGGGGGACCTTGCGGCGCTCGTCGCTCGAGAAGTAGGAGCGCACCCGCTGGCGCAGGTTGGAGGCCTTGCCGACATAGAGCACCCGGCCGGCGTCGTCGCGGAAGAGGTAGACGCCCGGGCGCCGGGGGAGCGAGTCGGTGAGCGACAGCTTCTGGACCTGGGGATGGGCGGCCATCCGCGGGAGGGCGAGCAGATCGTCGAGCCCGGTGACGCCCAGGCGGCCGACCCGCTCGAGCAGCACGTGGAGGAGGTCGCCGGTGGCGAGGGCGTCGTCGAGCGCCCGGTGGCTCGGCCGGTGGGGGAGGCGGAAGCGGTCGGCGAGGGTGCCGAGGCGGCAGTTGGGCACCTCGTCGCGCACGAGTCGGCGGGCGAGGGCGACCGTGTCGACCCGGCGGTTGGTGAGCCGGGGGCGTCCGTCGCGCTCGAGGGCGGCGTCGAGGAAGGCGACGTCGAACCGCACGTTGTGGCCGACGATGACGGCGTCGCCGAGGAACTCGAGCAGGGTGGGGAGCACCGACTCGATGCGGGGCGCCGGCAGGACCATGGCCTGGGTGATACCGGTGAGCACGGTGATCTCGGGCGGGATCGTCGCGCGCGGGTTGACGAGGGTCTGGAACGTGCCGAGGCACTCGCCACCCCGTAGCTTCACCGCGCCGATCTCGGTGATGCCGCAGGTGGCAGGCGCCCCGCCGGTGGTCTCGAGGTCGATCACGCAGAACGTGACGTCGTGGAGGGGCTGCCCGAGCTCGTCGAAGGATCGTTGGTGGACCTGCGGGGGGACCGGCATCCTCCCGGTGTAGCCGAACAGGTGTTCGAGGGCAAGCACCCTCGCGGTCTCACGGTGAGTGGCCGGCCGGCCACGCCTGTTGCCGACATCTCGGCGACCGACCACACTGGACCCCACCGCGACCGGTGCACACGGGAGGACCGACGTCCCATGATGCGTCAGGCACGAGAGCCCTTCGAAGCCAAGCTGGAGGACGGCGCCCACTCGCGAGTCGTGGTGCGGGGCGAGATCGACATCGCCACGGCGGGAGAGCTCGAGCGTTCGCTCCTCGCCGCAGCCGATCGGGGTGGCCCGGTGGAGATCGACCTCCGGGACACCACCTTCATCGACTCCACCGGTCTGAGCGCGCTCATCCGCCTCGCCACGACGATGGCCGATCCACCCGACCCCGAGCTCGTCGTGCTCGCCGCCCCACAGCCCGCGGTGCGCAAGACGCTGATGGTCTCGGGGCTCGACCGCATCGTCACCATCAGGGAGAACTAGGCGTCGGCGATCCGGGTCGGCGGCACGTCCCCGCTCAGTGGTTCACGTCCCTGCTCAGTGGTTCACGTCCCTGCTCAGTGGTTGCGGAGGGCGTCGATCAGCTGGGACTTGCTCATCGACGACCGTCCCTCGATGCCGATCTCCTTCGCGCGTTCGTAGAGGTCGTCTTTCGACCAGTCGTCGTAGCTGCCGGCCGAACCGCCCCGGCGGCCCACCTTCGACCGTCCCTCGGCCGCCGCCTGGTTGGCGATCCTCGCCGCCTTCTCCTTGCTCGCCCCGTCGTCGCGGAGGCTCTGGTAGAGCTCCTCGTCCTTGATCTGCGCTCGTGGCACGGCGGCCTCCTGGGGTGTGGTGCTCGTGGGCCCGCGCCCACTGCGAGGGCTCGTACCCGTCACCGGCTGGGGTCAACCGAGCCGTTCAGTCGAGCGAGAAGAGGTAGGCGACGATGTCGCGGACCTCTTGGTCGGTGAGGTCGAGGGTGGGCATCGCCGAGCCGGGACGGATCGCCTGGGGATCGGCGATCCATGCCGCGAGGTTCGTCTCGGAGTTGGGCAGCGTCCCGGCGATGAACGCACGCCGGCTCCAGGCGTCGAGCGGCGGTCCCACCATCGCGTGGGCGTTCGGGACCCCGGCGATCCGGTGGCACGACCCGCACCCCGCCTCGACGATGGCCTCACGTCCCGCGTCGGGGCTGCCGCCCGCCACGAGTGCGGGCGACTGCGGTCGCGGGTCCGCGCCGGTCGCGCACGCCGACCCGATGAGGACCAGGGCGCAGGCGACCAGCGCCAGCGGCGGCGCGACCACCTCGAACGGCGACGTCAGGCGCACGGGTCGACCACCAGGAACACCAGGCCCAGCATCGCGACGAGCAGCAGGAAGTACGGGGCGACGAGTACGGCGAGACGGGGCAGCGCGTCGTCGGTGGCAGGTCGGTCGGCGTCGAGGTGCCGGGACCGGACGAGCGCCTTCGGTCCGAGGAGCCGCCGCGACCGCGAGAGGCGGGCCGCGCCCACCGCGGCGGCGACGATCGTCCCCACCCCGACGAGGGTGGTCAGGTGCAGCCAGCCGGTGGTTCCCGTCGAGCAGCTCGCCGGGACGAGGGCGTAGGACACCGACAGGTGGACGAACCACACCGTCGGGGGTACCGCCACCAGGGCGACGAGGAGCGCGGCCCGGCGGCTCACAGGACCCTCGGTGCGAGGTGGAGGACCGCCCAGATGGCGATCCAGATCGACGAGAGGCCGACGAAGAACGCAGCATCGGCCTCGTGGAGCGGGCGGCGTGCGGTGACCGCCGCACCTCGGGAGGGTCGGTCGAGGCAGATCGCGGCGAGGCGGATCGCCACCGCAGTGGCGAGGAGGGCGGCGGCCAGCGCGTCGAGGGTGGTCACGAGCGCCTCGTACGCGTTGGCGTCGATCCGGTGGTCGGCACCCGCGAGGGCGACGAGCTGGACCACCAGCGCCGCGGCGGCGAGCGCCCCTCCGGCGGCGAGCGCGAGCCTGCCCCGTTGTGCTCCCGGGCCGACGAGCAGTGCCAGGGCGAGGGCGACGAGCGCCACCGCCGGCAGCTCCCAGGACCGCAGCGTCGTTCCGGCGGGAGGCCACGAGTCGGCGCCGAGCCGCAGGTAGAAGTACGAGTAGACGAACGCCGACGCGATCGTGCCGAGGGCGACGACGGCGATCGCCGACGCCCACCACACCACCCCCCGGGTCGCGGGGGTGCGCGCCGCGAACTCCCGTTCCGCGCGGGCGCGCGCCGGTTCCAGCTGCTCCGGCTCGTCGACCACATCGGGTCGGTGGCGGTTGCTCGCGTTCCACCCCACCAGGCAGGCGACGAGCGCGCCGAGGCCGCCGCCGGCGAGGGGCCACCAGTCGACGAGCACCCCGATGACCGCGCCGGTGAAGGCGAGCGCGGCGAGCAGCGGCCAGTAGCTCGGGCCGGGCAGGGCGACGATGGCTTCCGGACGCGCGTCGAGCACCGAGGTGCGAACCACCTCGCGTCGCCCGCGCCACGGGCGCGAGAGGGCGAGCACCCCTTCGACGGCCTCCGGGTCGAGCTCGGCGGGCGCCCGGTCCCACAGGGGGCTCACGCTGCCCACCGTCGGCAGGTGCTCGAAGTTGTAGGCCGCGGGTGGCGACGAGGTCGCCCATTCCAGGCTGTCGGCCTCCCACGGGTCGTCGCCGACCGGTCGACCCGCCCGCCAGGCCAGCGCGAGGTTGGCGAGGAACACGACGAAGCCGGCGGCGAGCACCGCGGATCCGAGCGAGGACACCAGGTTCCAGCGGTCCCACCCGAGCCCGGCGTCGTAGGTGTACACGCGCCGCGCCATGCCCTGGAGGCCGAGCCAGTGCTGGGGGAGGAACGTCACGTTGAACCCGACGAACATCAACCAGAACGCGGTCTTCCCGCCTCGTTCGCTCGGCAGCCGGCCCGTCAGCTTGGGGAACCAGTGGTGGAGGCCTGCGAAGAGGGGGAACACCATGCCGCCGATCAGCACGTAGTGGAAGTGGGCGACGACGAAGAAGCTGTCGTGGGCCTGGAGGTCGAACGGCGCGGTGGCCACCATCACGCCGGTGATGCCGCCGAGGACGAAGATCGCGAGGAACCCGAACACGAACCACAGCGGAGTGCGCCACCGCGGTCGTCCCTCCCAGATCGTCGCGATCCACGCGAAGACCTGGATGCCGGACGGCACGGCGATGAAGTAGCTCGCGACGGCGAAGATCGCGAGGACCATCACCGGGAGTCCCACGGCGAACATGTGGTGCACCCAGAGCCCGAAGCTGACGATGCCGATCGCGATCGAGCTCGCGACGACGAGCGGGTAGGCGACGATCGGCCGCTGCACGTGGGCGGCGACCACCGCCGAGGTGATGCCGATCGCGGGCAGCAGGAGGATGTAGACCTCCGGGTGCCCGAAGATCCAGAAGAGGTGCTGCCAGAGCAGCGGGTTGCCGCCGAGCGCGGCGTCGTAGAACGGCGCTCCCACCTTCCGTTCCAGCTCGAGCATCGTCGACGACGCGATGACGAACGGGAAGGCGATCAGCATCATCGACGCCATCACGAGGACGTTCCAGGTGAACAGCGGGATGCGGCCGAGCGACATCCCCGGGGCGCGGAACCGCAGGATGACGGCGATCAGCTCGACGGCTCCGACGAGTCCGGCGATCTCGACGAACGTGACCCCGAGGAGCCAGAAGTCGAGCGATCGGTCGGGCGAGAACTCCGGGCCGCTCAGGGGTGTGTACGCGAACCAGCCGCCGTCGGGCACCGACCCGGTCACGAGGCTCCAGTGCAAGAGGATCCCGCCGGCGAGGTACACCCAGTACCCGAAGGCGTTGAGCCGGGGGAACGGCATGTCGCGGGTGCCGATCTGGAGCGGCGTGAGGTACATCGCGAGACCTTCGAGCACCGGCACGGCGAAGAGGAACATCATCGTCGTGCCGTGCATGGTGAACACCTGGTTGTAGGCCTCGGGGGAGAGGAAGGTGTTCTCCGAGCCGGCGAGCTGGACGCGGATCAGCAGGCCCTCGACACCGCCGATCACCAAGAACGCGAGCGCCGTCCAGACGAACCGCAGGCCGATCTGCTTGTGATTCACCGCGCTGAGGAACCCCGGGAGCCCGCGCGGGGACGACCACGCCCGCTCGAGGTCGCGCAGGGCCTCCTCGTGGGTCCTCGAGGGCTGCACGGCCGTCATTCGAGGCCCTCCAGGTACGCGAGGAGGTCGAGGAGCTGGTCGGCGGTCAACGGGGTGGGCGGCATGAGGTTGCCGGGCTTGACCGACTGGGGATCGCTGATCCATCCGCCGAGCTGGCCGCGGCCGTTGGGGAGGGTCGCCGCGCCGAGGGTGCGCCGGGCGGCCAGATGGGTGAGGTCGGGTCCGAGCTCGCCGGTCGCATCGGTGCCCCGCACGGTGTGGCACGCCGCGCAGCCCACCTCGGCGAACACCGCCTCGCCCCGCTGCGCCGCCTCGTCGCTCGGTGGCTGCGCACCACTCGCCTCGTTCGCGAGCCAGGCGTCGAAGTCCTCCGCCTCGTGGGCGATCACGAGGAACCGCATCCGGGCGTGCTGGATGCCGCAGAACTCCGCGCAGACGCCGAGGTACTCGCCCGGCTGGTCGGCGTCGATCCGCAGCTCGGTCGTCTCGCCGGGGATCATGTCGATCTTCCCGGCCAGCTGGGGGACCCAGACGCTGTGGATCACGTCCTCGGTGGTCATCACGAACCGCACCGGTGTGCGCGCAGGGATGTGGATCTCGTTGGCGGTGACGACCCCCGAGTCGGGGTAGCGGACCTCCCACCAGAACTGGTGCCCCACGATCTCGATCTCGAGCAGGTCGTCCGCCGAGCGGGGTGAGATGCGCTCGGCCACGACGAGCATGGCGACGGTGAGGGGGACCAGCACGACGACGGGCAGGAGGACCCCGCCGCCGAGCACCAGGCGGGTGCTGCGGCGGGCCGAGGGCTCGTCGCTCGGCTCGCTCGGCGTGCCGTGGCGAGGACCCGTCCGACGGGCGGCGAGGGCGAACATCGCCAGCACGAGGACGAACACCGCAGAGCCGAGGACGACCATCAGCCAGAACAGCCAGGCGATCTCGCTCGCCGGGGTGCCCTCGGGGCTGAACGCGCCGCCGCTCACGGTCGCGCTCCGATCGGTCGAGCTTCGTGACGCTCGTCGGGGGCATCAGGAGCCCGGCGTCCGGCGAGCCCCTCGCGCTCGGTGCGGACGAGCGATCGGCACACGCTCGCGGTGACGAGCCCCGCGACGGGAGGGACGAGCACGAGCAGCCAGCGGTAGACGGTGGTGACCGAGTCGACCGGCACCCGGACGAGCAGGGCCTGGAGGTCGTGGCTGCCCGCGGCGAGCAGTACGGCGACGAACGCGAGCCCCGCCACGCCGACTCCCGTGCGCACCGGGTGTTCGCGCGGCCGGTCGAGGAGGTGGTGGGTCGCGCGGTCGCCGGTGACGAGCGCTTCGAGGAACGGCCAGGCGACGAGGAGGACGAACAGCACGACCGGAAGCGTCAGCCCGGTGAGGAACGGGCTCGGGACCTCCCGGCCGAGCAGCGTCGTCTCCATCGACGGGAGGACGCGCAGGCTCCCCTCGACCCACCCGAGGTACCAGTCGGGCTGGGCGGGGACGGTGGCGGCCGCGGGGTCGAACGGCCCGTAGAGCCAGATCGGCGCGATCTGGATCACGGCACCGAGGGCGAGGAGCACGCCGCCGACGACGAGCGCGAGTCCCGTGGTGCGCAGGAGGTACCCCGGCCACGCGGCGGAGCCGACGACGTTGTCCTCCCGACGGCGGCCGGTGCCGAACTGGGTGTGGGTCTGGAGGAAGACGAGGAGGAGGTGGCCGCCGAGCAGGCCGGCGAGGAGGAGGGGGAGGATCACGACGTGGAGCAGCCAGAAGCGGTGGAGCATGTCGGGGTTGCCGAAGTCGCCGGCGAAGAGCAGGTCGGCGACACCCGGGCCGACGAAGGGGATCGACACCGCGAACGCGTGACCGATACGGGCGCCCGTGCCCCCGAGCAGGTCGTGGGGGAGCGCGAGGCCGAAGAACCCCGTGACCATCGCGAGGCCGAGCATCGTCACGCCGATCGTCCAGTTGAGCCGGCGGGGTCGGCGGAACGCACCGGTGAAGAAGACCCGCATCGCGTGGACGACGATCGCGGCGACGAAGACGACGGCCGCCCAGTGGTGGGTCTGGCGGACGAGGGCGCCCGCGGGCGTGTCGAAGGTGAGCTCGATCACCGACGCGTACGCGCCGGACACCTCGACGCCCTCCAACGCGCCGTACGAGCCCCGGTAGGTGACGGACTCGCCGCTCGCCTCGTAGAACCAGGCCAGGTAGCCCCCGGTGAGGACGAGGACGACGAACGCGAACATCGCCACCTCGCCGAGGAGGAACGACCAGTGGCCCGGAAAGACCTTCCGCGCCAGCTCGTCGACCCTGCGTCGTACCGTGTCCGCCACCTGCCCGATCCGGCTCACGGGCGCCCCCAGAAGCCGGTGCCGACCGCGTCGGAGAAGTCTCCGCGGGCGACGAGGTGTCCCTCGTCGTCGATGCGGATCGGCAGTTGGGGGAGCGCCCGCCTCGCGGGGCCCTGGACGGCGCGACCGCCGTCGAGCAGGTCGAACACCGCCTGGTGGCACGGGCACAGCAGCGTCCCGGACTGCTGTTGGTAGAGCCCGAGCGGGCAGGCCATGTGGGTGCAGAGCTTGGAGAACACGGCGATCCCCTCGGGCGCCCAGTCGGCGCGCTCGGGATCGGGGAGGAAGCGGGCCGGGTCCTCGCGGACGAGCACCGCCTGGCTGTCGATCGCGTCGACCGCGCCCTCGGGGTACACGGTCACCAGGTCGCCGACCTGTACCGCGTCGGCGACGACCAGCTCGCCGTCGGCGTCGACGACCCGACGCCCGTCCGCCCACGACGTCGTGCGCAGCCGGCGCTCGGCGTCTCGCGACCGCCGGGCGGCGGGAAACCCGACCGCGGTGACGGTCGCCGCGGCGACGCCGGCACCCGCACCCAGCAGCAGCCGCCGACGGCTCTGGTCGGGCCCCTTCTGCTCGCGGGCCTCCTCGTCCGGCTCGCCGGGTCGCAGCCGTCGGGCGACGACGGCGGCGACGACGCCGAGCAGTGCCACCGCGATCCCGGTGATCGCCCCGAGGATGTGGACCGTCACGCCCGGCTCCCCGCCCAGCGGACGAACACGAGGATCGCCCCCAACCCGGCGATCCAGGCGACGAGTCCCTCTCCGACGCGCCCACCCGGCAGGGCCAGACCGGTGCGCGGGGGATCCTGGAGGAGGCCGACGTACGCGGCGACGTCGGCGATGTCGTCGTCGGAGAGGGTCGCGGAGAACGCGGGCATCGCTCCCGGTCCGACCACCATGGCATTGGCGACATCGGCCGGGGAGGCGTGCTGGAGGCCAGGGGCGAACCCCTGGAAGGCGAGGGCCCCGCCGATTCCCTCCGCCCCGTGGCAGGCCGCACAGTGGAGCCGGTACTGCTCCCCGCCGCGCGCGATGGACGCCGTCGAGGGTTCCGGGTCGAGCGCATCGGGGCCGTCGGTGAAGGTGGCGACGTACGCGACGATCGCCGCGATCTCGGTCGGGTCGTAGGCCGGTTCACCACGGCGGACGGCGGCGTCGGGGTGGGCGATCGGCATGCGCCCGGTCGCGAGGTAGTAGGTCGCGCCGGCCGTCCCCGTCTCCTCGAGCGAGGTGCCGCGGCGCGAGCCGGTGCCGTCCGGTGCATGACACGACGAACAATCGCGCAGGTAGAGGTCCCGACCGAGCTCGAGCTCGTCGGTGGTCGCACCGGCAGCCGACGGTCCGGCGACGAGAGCGAGGACGAAGATGGTGGCGAGCGTGCTCACGCACGTGCACACCAGCACCACCGTGGGGGTGGCCGCGCCTCGTGCATGGGCGGGGACGCGGGCCGGACGGGGCGTGGCGAACCGCTGGACGGTCTTTGCGACGACGACGAGACCCGCCGCACCGTGGACGAGTCCGGTGACGGCCATCGACGCACCGGCCCGCTGCTGGTCGTCCAACCCGCCGAGCGCGTAGAGCGGCTCGGGTGCGAACATCATGAAGACCCCCATCGCCGCGCCCGCGGTCGCCACGCCGAACAGCGAGACGGCGACGGCCGGCGCACCGCGACGGGCGAACTGGCGGAGCACCGTCGCCCACCACCACGCCCCGGTCGCCACGAGGGTGAGGTGCTCGACACCGTGGGTCACCGCCGAGTCGACCGCCGCGTCGTAGGGGCGGGGGAGGTGCCAGACGACGACCACCGCGGCGTGTACCGCGCCCGCCAGCAGGCAGGCGGCCGGTCGACTCGTCGCTCGTGCCACCGTGCGGGCGAACACCGTGCGGGCGAGCACCGTGCGTCGCCGCCCGCCATCGACGAGCGCCGCGCCGACGAGCGGCGCGACGACGAGGATCAGCACGAGGTGCTGGGCCATGTGGCCGGTGAGGGACCGGGCGGCCGCATCGTGGAGCGGCCCGGTGACGGCGAGTGCCATCGCCGCCGCGGCGAGCACGAGTCGCCGGGCCCGTCGGTCGTCGGAGGAGAGCGCCGCGGCACAGAGGAGGCCCACGAGAGGGACGAGGTCGAGGTTGAGGAAGCCCGCGCTCGGATGGACGTGGCCCAGGAGTGCCACGGCCGCCCCTACCCGACGGGCTGGGGCGAGCGGGCCACGTCGCCGAGACGGGGGGCCAGCTCGCGCTGCCAGAAGTCGAGGAATCCGGCCTGGTCCGGGCCCACCTGGCACACGTACACCTCGTCGAACCCTGCGTCGAGGTACTCACGGATCGCGGCCTCGTGCCGCTCCGGGTCTGGTCCGCACGCGATGCGCTCGGCCACCTGGTCCACCGTCACGTTCTCCGACGCCTGCTCGAAGTGCTCGGGGGTCGGCAGGTCCTGGGAGAGCTGCCCTGGCACTCCACTCGTCGCCCACCGTTCGTGGGCCAGGCGCCGTGCCGCCTCTTCGTCGGGCCCCCAGCACACCTTGAGACCGGCCTGGGTCACGCCGCGCCCGCCCTTCTCGCGGTAGGTGGCGATGTCGTCGGCAGCCGGCGCGGTGGTGATGAGCCCGTCGGCGATCCGTGCCGCCAGCTCGAGCGCGCGGGGGCCGAAGGCGGACATGAGAATCGGCGGGGGTTCGGCGGGCAGCGTATAGAGGCGGGCGTTCTCCACCGTGTAGTGCCGGCCCCGGTGGGTCACCGACTCGCCGGTCCACAGCTCGCGGATCACCTCGACGGCCTCCTCGAGCATGTCGAGGCGCTCGCCGGCGATCGGCCACTTGTCGCCGAGCACGTGCTCGTTGAGCGCCTCGCCGCTCCCGATGCCGAAGCGGAACCGGCCGGGCATCAACGCGGCGGTGGTCGCCGCCGCCTGGGCGACGATCGCCGGGTGGATGCGCATGATCGGGCAGGTCACCGCCGTCGTGACCTCGAGCTCGGTCGTCGCGCCGATGGCGCCGATGACGGTCCACACGAACGGGCTCTCACCCTGCGCGTCGAGCCAGGGGTGGAAATGGTCGGAGATCCAGAGCTTCTCGAACCCGACCTGCTCGGCCCGTCGCGCGGTGTCGACGACCGCGCGGGGGGCGTGTTCCTCGGTGGTGATGAACAGTCCGATCTCGGCCATGGGGTCGCTCCTCGCGGGTGTGTGCGGAGCTACGTGCCCGATCCGGGCGGCCCTCAAACGCAGCGCTAACCTCCGGGCCGTGAGCTCTGACCCTGCCCGCTACCGCTGCACCGCCTGCGGCAACCTCACCCGCTTCGACGTCACCACGGCGCGGCGCACGAAGGCGTTCCACCACTACACGGTGGGCGGCGACCTGCAGATCGAGGACGAAACGCTCCTCGACGAGGTCGTCGAGGAGGTCTCGTGCCGGTGGTGCAGCTCGCCGTCGGCGGTCGAGCGACTCTGAGCAGCTAGGCGAACCAT
>CAZAVX010000027.1:0-28748 GCA_964488835.1 uncultured Iamiaceae bacterium
GCGATGCCGGGGAGGTCGATGCGCAACGGCCGCCGCTCCTCCCCTCGCGGGAGGAGGAACAGCGCGATCACGCCGGCGGTGAGCGCGACGGGCACGTTGACGAGGAAGATCTGCCGCCAGCCGAAATGGGTGACGATGAGCCCGCCCACGATCGGCCCGACGAGCGCGCCGAGCGGGAAGATGCTCGTGAAGAACCCGATCGCGCGGTCCCGGTTGCCCGCGTAGTCGTCGGCGACGAGACCGGTCGCGGCGGGGAGGAAGCCCCCGCCCCCGAGCGCCTGGGTGAACCGGAAGGCGATCAGGCACCAGATGTTCGGCGCGATCGAGCACGCGAGGCTCGACACGCCGAACAGCGTCAGGCACACGAGGAAGGTGCGCCGGCGTCCCCAGCTGTCGCTCAGGCGCCCGGCCACCGGCATGGCGATCACCTGGCCGAGCTGGTAGGCGGTGATCGTCCACGCGACCCAGTTCACGGACGAGCCGAGCCCCTCGCCGATACGGTCGAGCGCCGTGGCCACCGACGTCTGGTCGATCGCCGCCATGAGGAGCGCGACCGACACCACCGCGAAGCGGACGTGTCGCAACGGGTGAGGCGTCGCCCCACCTCCCTCGGTTCCCGCCCCGGTCGATGGAGCGGTCGTCGTCACCGGAGGGCTCGGAAGAGCGGGATGCTCCCCTCCGCGTGCTCCTCCCACTCCACCTGCACCCGGTCGCCGATCGCCACCGACTCGGGATCGTCGGCGACGACCTCGGCGAGCATCCGGAAGCCCTCGTCGAGGTCGATCCAGGCGACGACATAGGGGCAACGGGCACCGAAGAACGGGTGGCCGTGGCGACGGATCACCGTCCGCGAGTAGATCGTCCCCGAACCCGAGGAGTCCTCCCAGCTGAGGTCGGTGCCACCACACGACGGGCAGTGGTTCCGCGGGAAGAAGACCGGCCGCTCGCACCCGGCGCACCGCTGGAAGGTGAGCCGCTGTTCGGCGGCGTGGCGCCAGAACTGCCCGGTGTCGGGCTCGTCGAGGTCAGGGAGTGGTCGGGTGGGCTCGCTCATCGTCCTTCTCCTCCGAGCACGACGGTGCCCGCCACGTGGCGGGTGCCGAGGGTGCCGCCGATCCCGTGGGCCACCGCGAGGCGGGCGCCGTCCACCTGGGCCGTCGAGGTGCCCCGCAGCTGACGGGTCGCCTCGATGAGGAGGAAGATGCCCCGCATACCGGGGTGGGTCGACGAGAGGCCGCCACCATCGGTGTTGAGAGCCGGCGCGCCCGGCTGGTCGAACCGGAGCCGGCCGCCGCGCACGAACTCACCGCCCCCGCCCTTCTCGCAGAACCCGAGGTCCTCGAGGGCCACGAGGGTGGTGATGGTGAACGAGTCGTAGGCCATGATCACGTCGATCTCGTCGGGCGTCACGCCGGCCTCGCCGAACGCGTCCCGACCCGAGTCGACCGACGCCGACACCGTGATGTCCGACCAGGAATCGACGGCCTTGCGCGCCGCGCCGGCCCCGAGGATCTGCACCGGCCGGTGACGGGTGTCCCTCGCGACGTCGGGCGCGGCGATCACCACCGCGCCACCGCCGTCGGTGATGAGGCAGCAGTCGAGCACCTTCAGCGGCTCGGCGATGGGTTTGGAGGCGAGCACGTCTTCGACGGTGACCTCGCCGGTGTGCTTCATCCCCATCTCGGTGAGGCCCCGCACCGCGTCGGGGTTGCGCACCGCGTGGTAGCGGGCGGCCACCGCGATCTCCGCCAGGTCGGCGGGGTCGGTTCCGTACTCGTGCATGTGGCGGGCAGCGGCGAGCGCGTAGTTGGCGACCACCGTCGCGCCCCAGGGCATCTCCATGTTGCTGACCGGCGGCGGACCGAAGTTGGGAGCGGCCGTGCCGATCGCCCGGGCCGAGCTGCGGGCGGTCGACCCGTAGGTGAGAAGCGCCACCCGGCAGCGGCCCGCGGCGATGTCACGGGCTGCGTGCATGGCGTGCAGCTCGTAGGAGGCGCCGCCGCCGTTCGTCCCGTCGAACACACGGGGTGTGATGCCGAGGTACTCGGGGATCGAGACCGACGCGAGGGCGTCGACCTCACCGGCGTCGTACACCGCATCGACGTCGGCGAGGGTCAACCCGGCGTCCTCGAGGGCCCGCAGCGCGCACGTCGCCTTGATCTGGAGCGGGCTCGTGCCCGGGGCGACCCGGTCGGGATGCTCGGCGATGCCGACGATCGCCGCGCTCACGAGGCGGCGACCTGCTCGGACGGTGCCGGCACCGCCCACGGCCCGACCGGCACACGGACGATCTCGGCGAACTGCGCCTCGGCGTCCTTCGTCAGCTGATCGAGGTCCCAGCCGTCCTCACCGGCCTCGACCTCCGCGACCGGAGCCGGACGGGAGAACAACGAGATGCGGTGCCCGTTCGCCTCGAAGACCTGGCCGGTGCACCAGTTCGAGGCAGGGCTCGCCAACCAGAGCACGAGCGGGGCGACGTTCTCGGGTGTGCGGAGCGGGTCGATCTCCTCGGCCGGCCGGTCGGGCGACATGCGCGTGGTGGCGACCGGAGCAACGGCGTTCGCGGTGACCCCGTAGCGGGCGAGACCGTTCGCGCACGAGTACGTGAGGCCGACGATGCCCATCTTCGCCGAGGCGTAGTTCGCGTGGGCGGGCGCACCGTAGAGGCCCGATCCCGACGTGAAGTTGATGAGGCGGAAGTTGGCGGCGGGGTCGCGCCGGCTGCGCCAGTGGGCGGCGGCGTGGCGGGCGGTGTTGAAGGTGCCCTTCATGTGCACCGCGACGACGGCGTCCCACTCCTCCTCGGACATGTTGAAGATCATCCGGTCGCGGAGGATGCCCGCCACGTTCACGACGATGTCGAGGCTCCCGTGCTCCTCGACGATCGACTCGAACTCGGCGCCGATCGCGTCGAAGTCCGTGACGTCGACGGTGCTCGGGCGCGCGGTGCCACCCGCCTGGGCAATCTCCCCGGCCACCTCGCTCGCCGGCCCGGCGTTCGGGTCGGCACCCTCCAGGCTCACCCCGAGGTCGTTGACGACCACGGTCGCGCCCTGGGCGGCCAACCCCATCGCGACCGCCCGGCCGATGCCTCGACCTCCACCGGTCACGAACGCGACCCGGCCCTCCAGTGACGTTCCCTTCACGACGACTCCTCTCGGTTCTCGCGCACCGCCATTGCGTCGACGACTCTCGGTCCGTCGGCAGTCAGCACGACGGGGTTGCACTCCACCTCGCTGAACTCGCGGAGTCGCCCGCTGGCGAACTCGGTGGCGAGCAGCTCGACGACCGAGGCCAGGGCGTCGAGTTGTGATCCGAGCACCCGGGCGAGTGGGCTCGCGCCGAGCGCCGCTGCGCAGCCTCCAGGTGGGGCGGGTAGGGCGAGGGTGAGCGCCGGTGCGCCGAGCTCGGCCGCCCACCCCCCGATGCCCACGTTGAGGACGGGGCCGGCGACGGGGTCGCGCAGCATGCCGACGAGCACCTCGGGCCCGAACACCATCTCCTGGACGAGGAAGCCGAGCTCGTCGATCCCGTGCGAGCTCGCGGCGTCGCTGATTGCGGCGCACGCCTCGACCACGGAGTGGGGGTTGGAGAGGCCGAGGCGCACGCCGCCGATCTTCGCCTTGTGTCCGAGTCCGGCGACCGACGCCTTCACGACGAACGGCGCCGACATCTCCTCCGCGGCCTGGCGGGCCGCGTCGGCGTCGGGCACGGTCCGACTGCTCACGAGGGGAACGCCGAGGACCTCGAGGACCTCACGTGCCTCGGCCTCGCCGAGCACGTCGCTCCGCACCGCGCCCGACGTCTTCGGTCCGTCGGTGCTGGAACTCTCCGCCGGGAGGACGTGGGCGAGCCCGCCGAACAGCGCGTCCAGGTCGGAGGTCGCGAAAACGTGGCCACGGTCGCGTAGCTGGGTGACCCAGCTGGTGAGGGGTTCGCCCTGGATGCTCGCGGTGAGCGTGGGCGTGCCGTGGTTCTCCGACGCCTCCTCGAGGCGCAGCAGGGTGTTCTGGTACCAGGCGCGTCCTTCGCCCTCGTCGGGCCATTGGAGGGCATAGGGCTCGAGCACCGCGGCCACCGCAGGGTCCTCGTAGATCGCCCGATAGATGGCGCGGCGGGCCTCGGCATCGCCGGCGCCGGCGAGGTCGAGTGGGTTGCCGATGCGCATGCCCGGCAGCTTCTCCTCGAGCACCGCCCGGGCCGCGTTCCCCAGCTCGGCCATCTGGACGCCGTGGCGCGCCGCGGCGTCGGCCGCCACCTGGGCACCGCCTCCCGAGCCGGTGATGACGAAGAGACCGGCGCCAGGAGCCGGGCGGCCGAGCCGCGACCGGAGCGCGACCACCGCCGCGGCCTGGCGCACGTCGTCGACCTGGATGACGCCGAGCCCGTCGAGCCATGCACCGACGAGACGGTCGGCCCCGACGACGGCGCCCGTGTGGGATTGGGCGACCTCCTGGGACGCGGCGGACCGGCCGAGCCGGACGACGACCACGTCGACGTCACGCGCCTGCGCGGTCTCGACGGCCGCGGCGAACCGATCGGGTTCGCGAACGCCCTCGAGCACGACGACGATGGCGTTGGTCGTCGACCGGGCCGCGACCTGCTCGAGCGCGGCCTCGACGGGGAACTCGCCACCGTTACCGATCGAGTAGGCGGTGTCGATGCCGAGGCCCTCGGCGTCGATCGCGCCGAGCACCGCGGAGAGCAGGGCTCCCGACTGGCTGATGACGCTCGTGGATCCGGGGGTGACCCTGGGCATCGGCTCGGCGACCGCACACAGCGACCGGGCCAGGTCCGCGAAGCCGACCCCGTTCGGGCCGACGAGCCGCACCCCGGCCTCACGACAGGAGGCGACCATCCGGTCCTCTCGGGCGATGTCCTCGGGCCGGCCGGTCTCACGGAAGCCGTTCGACACCAGCACGATCTCCCGGGTCCCGAGCTCGACGAGCTCGGCGACCGCCTCCTCCGCGCGCTGGGGGCTCACGACGCAGACCGCGAGGCCCGGTACGCCGGGGAGGGCCGCGATCTTGTCGAAGGTCGGCAGACCGACGACCTCGGGCTGGCGGGGGTTCACCGGCCAGATCTCGCCGGTGAAGCCGTGGTCACGGAGGTTGCGATGCAACCAGTAGGTCCAAGGGGTGTTGTCCGACGCGCCGACGATCGCGATCGCATCGGGCGCGGGGGGCGCGTCGGGAGAAGTCTCGGTGCTCACGGCCGGGAGGTTCGCGTCAGAACCCCGCGGAAGCCACCACCCTGTGCCGGAGAACGGGACGTGGCTCCGGTGTTCTGCCTGTCGGACCGAACCGATGGGCAGGGACCAACCCGGTGCCGACAATGACCGCCGTGAGAGTCGTGATCGTTGGCGGGTCGCTCGCCGGCCTGAGGACCGTGGAAGCGTTGCGCCGTCGAGGGTTCGACGGCGAGATCGCCGTCCTCGAAGGGTCCTCGGACCTTCCCTACGACCGCCCGCCGTTGTCGAAGGAGTTCCTGACGGCCGACGCGCCGCCCGACGTCGGGCTGATCACCGCGCCCGCGGTCGACGAGCTCGACGTGGCGTGGCACCTCGACTGGCGCGCGGCCGGGCTCGACCGTGCGCGCCGTGTGGTGCGCAGCGAGTCGGGCGAGGAGATCTCCTATGACATCCTCGTCATCGCCACCGGATCGCAGCCCAAGCGCCCCGCCGGCTTCGCCGAGGCCGGATGCCTCGAACTCCGCACCATCGACGACGCCATCCGCCTGCGCGAGCGTCTCGACGCGGCGACCACCATCGGCGTGGTGGGCGGTGGCTTCATCGGCACCGAGATCGCGGCGACCGCCCGGGCGCGGGGCCTCGAGGTCACCCTCATCGAGGCCATGCCGAGCCTGTTGCTCCGAGGCCTCCCCGGCGTCGGCTACCTCGTCGAGCGGTTGCACCGCCGACACGGCGTCGACGTCGTCGTCAACGCCGGACGGGTGGAGGTCGCGGCGAACGGGAGCGGCACCCGCGTCCTGCTCGCCGACGGCACGGTCCGCGAGTTCGACCTCGTCGTGAGCGGCATCGGCTGCGAGCCGGCCACGGGCTGGCTCGACGGGTCGGGCCTCGAACTCGACGACGGCGTCGTGTGCGACGCGACGATGCGGGCCCGTGGCACGACCGACGTCTATGCCGCCGGAGACGTCGCCCGCTGGTTCCACCCGCTCTACGAGCGCACGATCCGCCTCGAGCATTGGTCGAGCGCGCACGAGCACGCCGAGGTGATCGCGAGCAACGTGTGCGGCGAGCGGCTCCACTGTGACGCCGTGCCGTTCGTGTGGTCCGACCAGTTCGGCCACCGGATCCAGGTCGCCGGCCTCGTGACCGACGACGTCCGCTTCCACGTGATCTCCCACGACGAGGAGACCGACCGGTGCGTCGCCGTCTACGAGCACAACGGCCTCGCGGTGGCCGCGATGACCATCGACGAGCCCCGGCTGTTCGCCCGGATGCGCCGCATGCTCGCCCAGGGCAGCGACTTCGACGTCGTCGCCGCCGCCGGCGGGCGCTGAGCGGTACGAACTCTCGCAGCGCCCCCCGTGTGGCCGACGCGGGCGGCGCCCGCGAGTGCTCAGTACTGGTAGAGCACCTTGCCGAGGTAGCTGAGCGACGGGCGCTCCGCGCCCACCACCTCGACGACGGTCTCGGTGGTGACGAGCGTGCCCGCCCGGTGGGCCTCGGCGCTGCGCAGGCGGCTGCGGGCGTGGACCGACTCACCGACCGGCACGGGGGCGATGAAGCGGAACCCGTCCGACCCGTAGTTGAGGGCGTTCTTCACGCCCACCGGCGTGAAGACCGGCGGTGGGGTGAGCGACGGGATCAGCGCGAGGGTGAAGAACCCGTGGACGATCGTGCGGCCGAACGGGCTCTCCCGCTCGCTCCGCTCGACATCGACGTGGATCCACTGGTGGTCGCCGGTGAGGTCGGCGAACTGGTCGACCATCTCCTGGGTGATGGTGACCGTCGGACCCCACTCTCCGAACTCGTCGCTCACGAGCGCGGCGATGGCGTCGACGTCCCTCACGTCGATCTCTGGCATGTCTGCTCCTTCAGTTCGACGCCCCGGACCGGCTGAGGTCGAGGGCGACATCGACGATCATGTCTTCTTGTCCGCCGACCAGCCGGCGGCGGCCGACCTCGACGAGGATGTCCCGCACGTCGACGCCGTAGCGCTCCGATGCCGCCTCGGCGTGCCGGAGGAAGCTCGAGTACACCCCGGCGTACCCGAGGCTGAGGGTCTCTCGGTCGACCCGGACCGGACGGTCCTGGATCGGTCGCACCAGCTCCTCGGCGGCGTCCTGGAGGGCGAAGAGGTCGCACCCGTGGTCCCAGCCGAGGAGGTCGGCAGTGGCGATGAACGCCTCCAGGGGCGCGTTGCCCGCGCCGGCGCCCTGGCCGGCGAGCGAGGCGTCGACGCGCACGGCACCGCACTCGACGGCGATCACCGAGTTGGCGACACCGAGGGTCAGGTTGTGGTGCGCGTGGATGCCGAGCTCGGTGCTCGGGTCGAGCACGTCCCGGTAGGCAACGAGCCGGTCGCGCACCCCGTCCATGGTGAGCCGGCCGCCGGAGTCCACGACGTACACGCAATGCGCGCCGTAGGACTCCATGAGCTTCGCCTGCCGCGCGAGCTCGGCGGGCTCCGCCATGTGCGACATCATCAGGAACCCGACGACATCGGCGCCGAGCTCACGGGCGGTCGCGATGTGCTGGGCGGCCACGTCCGCCTCGGTGCAATGCGTCGCGATGCGCACCGAGCGCACCCCCATCTCGAGGGCCCGCTTCATGTCGTCGATCGTGCCGATCCCCGGCAGCAGGAGCGTCGCGAGCGAGGCCCGCTCCAACACCGCTGCCGCCTCGGCGATCCACTCCCAGTCGGTGTGCTGGCCGAAGCCGTAGTTGAACGACGAGCCGCTCAGCCCGTCGCCGTGGGCGACCTCGACCGAGGCGACCCCGGCGCGGTCGAGCGCCCGGGCGATCTCACGCACCTGCTCGATGGTGTAACGGTGCCGGATGGCGTGCATCCCGTCCCGCAGGGTGACGTCCTGGATGTAGAGCCGGCCGGCGGGGACCTCGGCGTCGGGCAGCAGCGGTGTCATCGGGCCACCTCCGTGGTGCGGGCGGCCACCAGGCGTTCGGCGGTCTGGAGCGCCGCCGAGGTCATGATGTCGAGGTTGCCGGCGTAGGCGGGCAGGTAGTGCGCGGCGCCCTCGATCTCGAGGAAGACGGTGACGCGGAGGCCGGTGAACTTGCGGTCGGCCTCGGGGATCCAGAGCGGCTCGTCGACGCCGACGGGATCGATCTGGACGGCCTGCTTGAGGCGGTAGCCGGGCACGTAGCGGGCGACGGTGGCGACCATCTCCTCGACTGCGGCGCCGACCGCGGTGGGATCGGTGTCCTCGATGAGGCAGAACACCGTGTCGCGCATGATGACCGGCGGCTCCGCGGGGTTGAGGATGATGATCGCCTTGCCCCGATCGGCACCGCCGACGACCTCGAGCGCGCGTGCGGTCGTCTCGGTGAACTCGTCGATGTTCGCCCGCGTGCCCGGCCCTGCCGACTTCGACGCGATGGAGGCGACGATCTCGGCGTAGTGCACGTGGCTGACCGAGCCGACGGCGGCCACGATCGGGATCGTGGCCTGCCCGCCGCACGTCACCATGTTGAGGTTCGGGGCGTCGAGGTGCTCGTCGATGTTGACCGACGGCACGACATAGGGGCCGATCGCCGCGGGGGTGAGGTCGATGAGCTGCTTCCCGGTGTCGGCGAGCAGCTCGGCGTTGTGGAGGTGGGCCTTCGCCGACGTGGCATCGAAGATCACCTCGATCTCGTCGAACTCCGGCATCTCCATGAGGCCCTCGACGCCGGCATCGGTGGCCGGCACGCCGAGGCGCCGGGCCCGCGCGAGCCCTTCGGACTCGGGGTCGATGCCCACCATGGCACCCATCGTGAGGGGGCCGTCGCTGCGGAGGACCTTGATCATGAGGTCGGTCCCGATGTTGCCGGAACCGACGATCGCCACGGCCGTCATGAAGCTCCTGTCTCGTCGTCGAATCGTGCCCGGACCGACCCGAGCCCCTCGATCACCGCCTCGAACTCGCGAGCACCGCCCACCGGCACCATCGGGCCGAGCGCCCCGGTCAGCACGACGTCGCCCGCCTCCAACGGCTGTCCGAGCCGGGCGAGCGTGTTGGCGAGCCACACCAGGGCGTGGATGGGGTGGCCGAGGCAGTCGGCGCCGGTGCCTTCCGACACGACCTCGCCGTCGGCGGTCATCGCCATTCGCACGGCGCGCAGGTCGAGGCCGTCGAGCGGCACCGGGGTGGCACCGAGCACGTGCACCCCTGCCGATGCCCGGTCGGCGACGGTGTCGGCGATCGTGATGTCCCAGCCCTCGACCCGCGAGTCGACGACCTCGATGGCCGGCACCACGTACGCGACGCGACCGAGCACGTCGCTGACGGTGACCGGCGAGGCGTCGAGGTCGGCGTCGAGCACCACTGCGACCTCCGCCTCGGCGCGGGGCTGGAGGAGGGAGCGGCGGGAGATGGGCTGGGTGTCGCAGTGCTCGTGCTCAGCGTAGATCGCGCCGAAGTCCGGCTGGTCGACGCCGAGCTGGCGCTGCACGGCGGGGTTCGTCAGACCGATCTTCCAGCCGATGCGGCGGAACCCGCGTGCGAGCTGGCGGTCGACGTTGAGCTGGGCCACCGCGTAGGCGTGCTCGACCGAGGTCGCGCCGATGAGGTCGCGCACCGGCGCGCAGGGCACGCCGCTCTCGGCTGCCTCCCAGAGCCGGTCGGCCGCCTCCTGGAGTCGGCGATCGTCGGGTTCGGTCACCATCTGGTCATCCTCCACAGCGGACGCGCGACCGTCAGCTGTGGCGGTCCGACAGGCGGCACGACTCGACGGATGTCAGTGCGTCTCGGCGCGGAGCAGCTCGGAGATGCGCTGGGCGGTGCGGCGGATGCTGCTCACTCGCGCGGCGGGGTCGAAGGCGCTGGTGCGGCCGCTGAGGGAGACCGCACCGACCGGGCGGCCATCGGCACCGAGCACCGGGGTCGCGATGCACGTGAGCCCGATCGCGCTCTCCTCGCGGTCGAAGGCCACCCCGCTCTTGCGGATCGACATGAGCTCGTCGAGGAAGAGCCGCGGCTGGGTGAACGTGTAGGGGGTGCGCCGTTCGTTGGGGAGGCGTTCGAGCGCCGCCCGGATGGTGTCCTCGTCGGAGAAGGCCAGGAGGGCCTTGCCGAGACCGCAGCAGGTGGCGGGCAGGCGTGCCCCCACCGCCGAGGGCGAACGCGGGTTGTTCCGACCGAAGATCTTCTCGAGGTACAGCACGTCGGTGTCGACGAGCACGCCGAGGTGCACGATCTGCTTGGTCTGCACGTGCAGCTCGACGAGCTCGGGCATGGCGATGTCGTGCAGGCGCTGGGCGCTCACCCGACGCGCGCCGTTGCCGAGCTCGAGCAGGCGGAAGCCCATCTCGTACTTCGAGCCCCGGCGGCGGAGCATGCCCGCGGACTCGAGCACCGCGAGCAGGCGGAACGCCGTGGACTTGGGTAGACCGGAGCGACGTGCCACCTCGGACACGCCGACCGAGTGGCCGGCCTCTGCGATGGCATCGAGCACCTGCAGCGCCTTTTCGACCGACGACGCGCTCCGCTCGGCGTCGTCGCGCGCGCCCGCCTCCCTGAGCGTCTCCATCTCCCCTCCCTGACAACGGTGGAGCCATTTAGCGTTATGCTATTTAGCATAACGCTATTCTGTGACCGCGGTCATGGCAAGCCCGGGTACTGTGCCGGGCGGCGAGCCGAGGGGATTGGAGAGCCGGTGGCACGTTGGGCAGCGCCCGGAGACCGGGCAACGACGGAAGCGCTCCTCCAGCGCGCCGCGCTCGAGCTCTTGGAGGCCAACGGGGTGCTCGACGGGCTGAACCTGCGCGAGGTCGCCGACCGGGCAGGCGTCAACCGGGGGCTCGTCTACCACTACTTCGGGTCGCGACGCGACCTGCTGCGGTCCGCCCTGCTCGCCGACGCCGAGGCACGCATCGCCGACTTCCGGGAGGCCGGCGAGCTACCCGTGCGGGAGCGGCACCGGGCGTTCTTCGAGGCGATGATCGAGCACCGCAAGGCACTCGAGCTGATGGCACTGCTCGCCCTCGACGACGACGACGACCTCCACGTCATCCGCGACCCGGCACGGCCCCACGCCATGTTCGAACGCGACATCGCCCAGGGCGAGCTGCCGCCCGACACCGACATCGAGGCGCTCCACGTCGCGAGCGTCTCGCTCGTCTACGGCTACCTGCTGTTCCGAGATCAGTTCGCCCGCGATCTCGGTCTCGATGCCGACGAGCTCGACGGACGGGTCGCCGCCGTCACCGACCGGCTCCTCGGTGCGTTCGGGCGCGACGTGCCGTAGGGCGAAACACGGCGCTTCCCCCTCCCGGCGGCCCTTCGTACGCTGCCCCGATGCAGCAGTCCGAGGCACCCAGCACCACGTCCGACACCGGCTCCGAGGGATGGCTCCGTGCCTGCTCGATCGACGAGGTCGAGCCGGGCGAGGCGGTCCAGCTCGAGACGAGCCCGCCGATCGCCGTCTTCAACGTCGACGGGGAGTGGTACGCCACCGACGACACCTGCACCCATGCCGAGTCGTCGCTCGCCGACGGCTACATCGAGGGCGACGTCGTCGAGTGCGCCTTCCACTTCGCGAAGTTCTGCATCCGCGACGGCCGGGCCCTCACCCCGCCTGCGACCGTGCCGCTCCGCACCCACGAGGTCCGCGTCGAGGACGGGGCGGTATGGGTGCGCCCCTCGTCCTGAGGGCAGCGCTCAGGAGCTGGCGACCAGGTGCGGATGTTCGGGGCGGCGCCGCGAGATGCCTGCCCGCTCCGCAGTCTCCCGGCTGACCACGCCGTCTCGGAGGAACTCGTGGAAGAGCGGATTCACGATGTCCGGGCGGTCGTTCTGGGCCTGGTGCCCGCACCCTTCGGGATAGAAGAACTGCCACTGCGGGAGGGCGTCCTCCTGGAGGTAGCCACGCGCGTGGACGGGTGAGAGGACGTCGTCGGCGCCGTACACGTAGATCGTCGGGATCGGGAGCTCGTCGAGCCGCCCTCGCGTGGAGAGGCGGACGCGGGTGGCGGGATCGTCGACGTGGGCCTGGCGGGCCGCGGTGGCATCCCTGGTGCGCGCCGCGGCGGCGACCCGCATGGCGACGACGGCGTCGTCGGCCAGCGCAGGATCGTCGGGGTCGCTCGCGAGCGCGGCCATCAGGCGACGCATGCCCTCCGGCGTGCCGTCGTAGCTGCGGATGTCGGGCTTCTCGCTCGCGGGGCGGTCGTCGCGGCGTGCGATCTCCTCCTGGGGCACGAGGTCGCCCACACCGCCGGCGATGAGCGCCAGGCGCGTCACCCGCTCGGGATGGGCGAGGGCGTAGTTCACCGCGTTGAGGCAGCCCATGGAGTTGCCGCCGAGGGCGAACTCGTCGAGGCAGAGGGCGCGCACGAAGTCGTGGAGGAAGTCGACGTGGCCGGCCGGACCCTGGGGGTAGCGCCCGTCGGGGTCGAGGGTGTGCCCGAAGCCCACCGAATCGGGGCAGTACACGCGAAAGCCACGCTCGCCGAGGTAGGGGGCGAGGGACCTCCACCCGGCCGCGCCCGACGAGCCGACGAGTCCCCCGTGGAGGAGCACGACGGCCGGGCCCGAGCCGCCGGAGGTCATGTAGTGGGCACGGACGCCACTCGGCAGGAGCACCCAGCGGCTCCAGAAGCCCGGGACGTCGATGAGCTCCTCGTCGGTGAGCCCCACCTCGGATCCGGTCACAGCACCCTCGCGAGGAAGGACTTCAGACGGTCGGTCTTCGGATCGTTGAGGACCTCGCGGGCCTCGCCGAATTCGACGATGCGGCCACTGTCCATGAACACGCAGCGGTCGGCGACGTCGCGGGCGAAGCCGATCTCGTGGGTGACGACGATCATCGTCATGCCCGACTTCGCCAGCTCCTTCATCACCTCGAGCACCTCGCCCACCAGCTCGGGGTCGAGGGCGCTCGTCGGCTCGTCGAAGAGGAGCATCCGCGGTCGCAAGGCGCACGCCCGGGCGATCGCCACACGCTGCTGCTGCCCACCCGAGAGGTGGCGCGGATAGGCATCGGCCTTGTCGGCGAGGCCCACCCGGTCGAGCAGCTCGAGCGCACGGGCCCGGAGCTCGGACTTGTCGACCTCCGAGACGAGCAACGGCGCCAGCTCGAGGTTCTCGAGAACGGTCTTGTGGGGGAACAGGTTGAAGTTCTGGAAAACCATCCCCATCTTGCGACGCTGGCGGGCGAGGGCACGGCTCGACAGCGGGCGGAGCCGCCCCTTGCGGTCGTGCCGGTAGCCGAGCAGCTCGCCGTCGAAGTAGATGGCGCCGCCGTCGATCATCTCGAGCTGCTGGACGCAGCGGATGAGGGTCGACTTGCCCGACCCCGACGGCCCGATCAGCACGACCACCTCGCCCTCGCGGACGTCGAGGTCGACGCTGTCGAGCGCGGTGAGGTCGCCGAACCGCTTGGTGACGTTGCGGAGCTGCAGCAGCGCCGACTCGTCCCTCTGCTCGGCCTCGACCGGCGCGTCGTCGATCACCGTCACAGCTCGGCTCCTCTCAACGTCAGCAGCTTCCTGCGTCGCGCCTTCGCGCCGTTGGTCGAGGCGCCGAAGCCGCGGGAGTACTTCCGCTCGAGCCAGCGCTGGACCACCTCGAGGAGGCTGATGAGGCCCAGGTACCACACGCAGGCCACGAGCAGCAGCGGCACGACCTGGAACGTGCGGTCGTACACCGCTTGCACCGAGTGGAGCAGCTCACCCATGGCGATGACGCTCACGAGCGCGGTGCCCTTCAGCATGAGCGTCACCTGGTTCGCGGTGGGCGGGATGATGAAGCGCATCGCCTGCGGGAGCAGGATCCGGCGGAAGCGCTGGCCGGGGGTGAGGCCGAGGGCGTCGGCGGCATCGCGCTGGCCCGAGTCGACCGAGAGCAGGCCGGCGCGGATGACCTCCGCCATGTAGGCGCCCTCGTGGAGGCCGAGCCCGAGGGTCGCCGCCACGAAGCTCGTGATGAGCGCGTTGGTCTCCCACGACACGAACGTCGGCCCGAACGGGATCCCGAGGGAGATCTCCGGTGTCAGGAAGCCGAGGTTGTACCAGAAGATGAGCTGGACCAGGACCGGGACGCCGAGGAAGAACCTCGAGTAGAGGACCGCACCCCAGCGCAGCGGCGGATAGGTGCTCATCCTCGCCAGACCGACGAACACGCCGATCACGGTGCCGACCACCATCCCCACGACGGTGAGGATCAGCGTCAAGCGCACGCCGTCGAGGATCGGTCCGGAGAAGAGGTACTCCCACACGACGTCCCACTCGAGGCGGGGGTTGGTGAGCAGGAACCAGACGATCTGGGCCCCGAGCACGAGGACCGCGAGGGTCCCGAGGAGGTAGAGGGGGTGCCGGCCCCGGCGCGCCGTGGCGACATCATCGATGCCGTCACGGCGGCCGGCGCCGTCCTGGGGGAGCTCGGGCGCCTGCTGCGCTCGAAACGTGCTCGTCATTACTGCGTCGCTCGATTCAGGATCGGTTCGTCCACCATCACCTCGTCCAGCGAGTAGCTCGACATGATCGAGGCGTAGGTGCCGTCGTCGAAGAGTTGCTGCATGGCCGCGAGCATCGCATCTCGCAGCTCGGTGTCGTCCTTGCGGGTGGCGAAGCCGAGGTAGCTCACGACGAAGCGGTCCTGCTCACCGATGATGAAGGAGAACTCCTCGCTGCGCTCCTGGGCGGTGTATGCGGCATCGGCAGGGGTGGTGCCGGTGCCGGCGGCCCGGCCGCTCAGGACGGCGAGCTGGGTGGCGGCCCGATCGGCGAACTCGAGCGCCTCGACGGGTTCGAGGCCGTTGGCGACGCATTCCTCGGACAGCGTGTCGAAGGCTGCGGTCATCGGCACGCTGCCGGCCACCCGGGCGAGCGGCTTGCCGCAGAAGTCGAGAGTGTCGGTCACGTCGTCGCCGGCGGGAAAGAGGAACGCCGGGGTGGCGAGGATCCACGTGACGATGTCGAGCGTCTCCTGCGCCGCGGCCGAGTCGGCGAGCGGACCGAACACGAAGTCGAAGCGACCCGACTCGAGACCGGTCTTCATCGCTGCGAAGCCGTCGACGGTCTCCTGACGGATCTCGACCCCGAGCAGCTCCTCGAGCGCCGCGGCGAAGTCCGCCTGGAGGCCGATCAAGGTCGAGCCGTCGGCGTCGAGCATGCGCAGCGGTGCCTGGAGGTCACCGGCCCAGGTCATGTAGCCGGCGTTGCGGATCCGCTCGGGCAGCAGTTCGTGGAGGTTCGCGGCGTCAGAGCCGTCGCCCTCGTCGCCGTCGCCCTCGTCCGGGGCGTCGTCTGCCGCGGCGGTCGTGGTCGTCGTGTCGTCCGCGGCACTGCTCGATCCGTCGTCGTCACCACACGCCGCAGCCAGCAGCGCGACGACGAGCAGACAGACGAGCATTCCCAACTTGCGCTTGATCATGGTTGTCCCCTTCGTCAGGACGAGCATGCTCGTCCACCCTTGGTGTTCGGCGGAGGCTGCACGCAGCTCCCCCCATTGCCGCCTACGCCGCCGACCCGCCCGCCGTTCCGACCGAGCGGTGACCCCACGCGGTCGCGGTGGTGTAGCTCGGCGTCGTCCAACTCGTGTCGTCGACCAGGAGTCCGCCACACCCGATCTCGACGGTGACGCCGCACGGGGCGGCGACGTAGAACGAGATCATCTGGTCGTTGGTGTGCCGACCGAGCGTCCGGGTCACGGCCCAGCCCTCGGCCTCGAGCGCTGCGTCGAGTGCCCGCCCCACCGCGTCCAGATCCGCGAGCTCCACCATGAAGTGTCGGAGCTCGCAGGTCGCCCCCGGCAGGTTGCCGACGGCGAGGCTGTGGTGGCGTGGGTTGACCCGCATGAAGTGGGTCGCCCGGAAGGTGTCGGTCAGCTTGAAACCCAGCCGCTCCCGGTAGAAGCGCTGGAGCTCGGCGGGACGATCCGTCCCGAGCACCACGTGACCGAGCCCGAGGGGGCCGGTCACGAACGCGGCGCCCGTGGGCGACGCGAACCTCGTCGGAGCGACGGTCGCTCCGTGGAAGAACTCGAGTGGGGTCCCGACGGGATCGGTCGCGCGGACCAGGTCGCGGACCCCACGGACCTCGGCGAGCTCGGGGTCGCGGTGAACCTCGAGTTCCGCCTCCTCCAGGGAGCGGACCACCCGCTCGAGGGCGTCCGGGTCGGAAACCTCCCACCCGACGAACCGGAGTCCCTGCTCGCCCTCGCTCACCTCGATGCGCCACGCCCGGTCGTCGACCCGAAGGCGCACGACGTCCTCCTCCGGGACGGCCTGCGCGCCGAGGACGGTCTCGGCGAAGCGAGACCACCGGGCGAGGTCGGGGGCGGAGAGCCCCAGGTAGCCGAGCGCGGTGAGCATCTCAGAAGAACACCGACAGGTTCTTCGCGAGCAGGGTGGCCTGGTCGAGCAGGATCGTACGGCGCGCGATCTTCCAGCCGTACTCCGTGTCGGCCGGGCGCAGCAGGTCGAAGCGCTTGCCGACGAAGTGGTCGACCTCACGCTCGAGCCGCGTCCGGTAGAGGAAGAAGCTCGACTGCACGTGCAGCTCGCCCTCCACCTCGGCGGGGCGGATGCGCACGTTCGTGATCATGTGGCGGGTCCGCGACGGCGGATCCTCCGACCAGGCCTGGCCCGAGTCGAGCCGACGGACGCGCTGGAGCAGGTGCTCGTAGGTCTCGTCGAAGTAGGCCGCCTCGTCGGGTGGGGCGATCTCCTTCTTGACCTCTCGACCGAGGCGGTTCGTGCGCGTCGGCATCCAGTAGCGGATGTCGGAGTCGAACAGTTCGAGCCAGTCCCAGTACCGCCAGCTGTCGAGCAGGTCGGCCTCGTCGTAGAGGAACTGCTCGACGCGGTGCTGGAGCTCGGGGCTCGGAAGGTTCGCCGCCCCGAGCGGCTCGACGATCGGCGGGAGGTAGATCTCGGTGGTGCTCGTCTCGTCGGTCGTCGTCATCGGTTCACCTCCACGGCCTCGGCGGCCCGGCCACGCTCGGCCCTCACCTTGGCGTCACGCTCGAGCATCTCCGCCCACGACAGACCCGAGGTGAGCTCCGCCCAGCGGCGGTAGAAGCCGCGCGCCGCTTCCTCGGAGAAGACGTAGCTCGTCTTGCCGGGGTAGCCCTCGACGTCCCAGTCGGTGTGGCCGAGGCCCATCTGCACGTTGAGCGGCTGTTGGCGGGCCTTCCACCCGCGCAGCACCTTCTGGATCTCGTTCCAGTTCTCCCCGTCGTCCTGCTCGAAGAGGCCGCCGGGGCTGAAGGTGCGGAGGATCTCGATCCGACGCTCCTCCTTCACGTGGTCGGGCGCACCCTTGTGGATGAGGCCCCACGCCCACACCTCGATCTGGCCCGGCCCACGGGGGTGCCAGAGGCGGAACGTGCCGTTCGACAGGTAGGCGAAGGTCGGGAAGAGGAGCGTGTGGCCCGGCATGAAGCGGGCCCGCTCCTCGCCGAGGCGGTCGATGATCGACGGGAGCACCGAGTTCTCCCATTCGAGCACCCGCTCGGAGACCCGCTTCGGCTGCGGGTTGGTGCGGAAGCCCGTGCCGTGACCCATCGGGTCGGAGTACTGGAGGCCCTGGTGCTTGCGACGCTCGAGCAGCTCGTCGACCGAGAGGTTCTCGCTCGGCGCCACGTAGGCCTGGTAGGCGGAGGCGTGGCTGACCTCGGCGTGGTACGAGTCCGAGGAGAACTGCTCGCTCGCGAACTTCCAGTTGCAGTCGATCAGCCACTTGTGGACGCCGCCGACGACCTCGCCGCCGTCCTCCCATCGGTCGCAGAACGCGTCGAAGTACCAGGCCATCTCGCCGAGGTACTCCTCGAACGGCGGCGCGGTGGGGTCCCACGTCCCGAAGATGAAGCCCTTGTAGTTCGCGAGCTGGGCGACCTGCACGGGGCCCCACTGCGACTTGTCGATCTCGTTGCGGTACGCGTCGTTCTCGTGGGGGACGCTGACGAGGGTGCCACCGATGTCGTAGGACCAGCCGTGGTAGGTGCAGGTGAACGCCTTGGTGTTGCCGCAGTCGGCCCGGCAGATGCGCATGCCCCGGTGACGACACTGGTTGAGGAAGGCGCGGACCGATCCGTCCTTCTGGCGCACGACGAGAACGGGGTCCTCACCCATGTAGGTCTGGATGAAGTCGCCCGGCTTGCGGATCATGTCGTCGTGGGCGAGGAAGAGCCAGGTGCGTCCGAACACGTTCGCGAGCTCGGCTTCGTAGATGTCCTCGTCCGCGTAGATCTGCGGGTTGATCAGGCCGCGATCGGCGTCCACGAGGTCCGACAAGTCGATGCCCGACATCGCTACCCCTTCGTTGGTCGATGGTGTGACGCCGGTACCTTGACACGGGCCTCGCGACCCCGCATCGGTCCTGTGCCGCGCAACGGAACAGGATTGCGAGCGCCTCGAAACGGCCTGCTGGCGGGCCGCGACGGGCCGACGTGCCGCCCTCCGAGACACTTCGGTTGCCCCTCTCGGAGACGCCTCCCACCCTGACCTCGGACCCGTCGTTCGACCAGGAGAGAGACATGCCCGCGAGCCCTGCCGTCCCCGTGCAACGCCTCGACAGCCTCGGCGTCGTGGTGAAGGACCTGCGAGCGATGGCGACGAACTACGCCGAGGTGTACGGCATCGACGAGTGGAAGGTGGACACCCTCGATCCCGACCGCCTCCGCCTGACGATCGACGGTCGCCAGACCTCGCCGACCATCCGGACCGCGACGGGCACCACACCGAGCGGTGCGGTGACCTTCCGTCTCCTCGAAGCGGTCGACGGCGAGTCGACCGAGATGGTGTTCCGGATCGTGAGGGGCGAGGGCATCCACGACCTCGAGATCCCCATGGCCGATGCCGACGAGGGAGCCGCGGTGGCCGACGCGGTCGCGAAGGCGGGCATCCCCGTCGCGGCGAGCGGCGTGATCGACGGCACCGACCACTTCTGGATCCTCGACACCCGTGCCCGGCTCGGCGGCTACTACCTGCGGCTCGTCGCCGCCGACGGGCGCCGCGCTGCACAGGAGGAGTGGAACCTCTCGGGCGAGTACGAGCGGCCGGCCGGTGTGGAGCCGCTGCACGTCCCCCAGCTCCACCACCTCGGCATCGTGGTGGGCGACGCGATCGAACGCTGTCGCTGCCACTCGCAGGTGTTCGACATCCCCGTCTGGAACTTCATCAACTGGCGTCGTGAGCACGGACGGCTCGAGGATCCGAAGTACCGGGGCGAGGACACCGATCACGAGTTCTTCTGCGGGCGTGCCTTCGACTTCCGCAACTTCGGCCTCGAGGTGATCCAGCCGACGAAGGGCGAGAGCGACTACCAGGCGGTGCTCGACACCACCGGCGAAGGCGTACACCACCTCATGCTCCTGTGGCCCGAGTCGGAGGAGCAGTGGGCGCAGATCCGTGACTGGATGACCTCGATGGGCGTGGAGGTCGTCATGGAGTCCGGCCTGCGCGGCCACTCCAGCCGGTACCGCTACCTCAACACCCGGGAGAAGCTCGGCGGCTACGTCATCGAGTGCGTGGGCCCACGCTCGGGGCTCCCCCAGGTGGGACCGACCAACGACTTCACGATCGACTTCAGCGCCCAGGATCAGTAGGAGGCGACCAGTGGCCATCAGGATCGTCAGCAACATCTGCATCGCCGACGAGGACATCCCCGCGTACCTCGAGTGGTGGCGGGAGCGCTCGAAGGTGTGCCGGGCCGAGCGGGGCAACCTCCAATACGAGGTGTTCCGCAGCATCGAGCACCCGAACCAGTTCGCCCTGCTCGAGGCATGGGAGGACCAGGAGACCTACGACGAGCATTGGGAGGCCCAGCAGCAGCTCGACCGCCCGACCTTCGCCCGGGCCCCGCGCACGACGGGCCGCGACGGGCTCGAGTTCTACCACGACCTCCAGTACTACCGATTGGTGGACGGCCAGTGGGTTCCGGCGGAGGACTGAGCGTTCAGTAGCCCTCGCCGAGCATGGCGGCCTCGGCGAGGGCCCGCTCGACGAGGCGCGGGATGTCGGCAGGCACTCGTTGGAAGGGCGTGGTGACGCCGTCGATCAGCCGGCGTCAATCAGCCGTCGGCGGGCTCGCGGCGGACGAGGAGGCGCACGCCCTCGGACGGGCGCACGATCCATGACGCTCCCGCGCTGCGGGCCGCGGCGTCGGCGGGCTCGACGTGGCCGAGTACCCCGACCCGCTCGCCCGGTCGGAGGACCCCCTCCCACATCCGCACCCGACAGGTCGTCGGCGATCCGATGCGGATGCCCCCGTTGCGGAGCACCTGGTCGGCGAAGGGCACCTGGTCGAGCGAGGCGGGCTCGGACTCGAAGTCGTGCTCGACCGCGACCTCGACCTCGCTCGCCCGCACGAGGGCGACACCGGTTCCGTCGTCGAGGAGGAAGTCGACCGCCGACCGGTGGATCCGGCGGTTGGTGCCGTCCTGGTGGGCCTGCACGAGCACGTCGAGCGCGAGGTAGGGCCGACCGCTCACGGGGCTGTCGGCGACCTCACCCACCGGGCGGGAGGTGCCCGCGAGACGGTGCACGCCCGAGTCGGCGATCGCGGAGATCGGTGTGAGCGTGGCCGCGGCGAACTGGGCGTCGCGGTTGCGCGGGCGCCCGAGCATCTGCTGATACATCAGGTAGAGGCCGACCACCACGACGACCGCAAGGACCGCCAGCGCCACCAGTTCCACCCGACTGCCTCCCGATCGACGGACATACCGCGGATCGAGGATACGGCGTCGACAATTGGCGGGCGGCCACCGTCGTGATCTGCTCGACTGGCGGGCCTCGGGAAGCCTCAGGGAGGTGGTCATGAGCACGATCGACAGGTTCCGAGCGCTCCACCGCGAGGGGTGCTTCGTGATGCCGAACCCGTGGGACCGCGGCTCGGCCCGCATCCTCCAGGAGATGGGGTTCCCGGCGCTCGCCACCACCAGCTCGGGGTACGGGAAGTCGATCGGCAAAGACGACCGGCAGGTGACCCGCGACGAGCTCGTCGCCCACGTCGGCGAGTTGACCTCCGTCATCGACGTGCCGCTCAACGTCGACGCCGAGCGCCTCTACCCCGACGACGAGGGCGGCATCGACGAGGCGGTTCGCCTCCTCGCCGACGCCGGTGCGGCCGGGTGCTCGATCGAGGACTTCAACCCGACCACCGAGGCGATCGATCCGATCGAGCAGGCAGTCGAAGCGGTCCGGGTGGCGGTCGCCGCGTGCGGCCGCCACGGGCTCGTGCTCACGGCCCGGGCGGAGAACCTCATCCACGGGGTGCACGACCTCGACGACACGATCACCCGGCTGTGCGCGTACCGGGACGCCGGCGCCGAGGTCGTCTACGCGCCGGGGCTCGTCGAGGAGGCCGACATCCTCCGGGTGGTCGACGAGACGGGCATCCCGGTCAACGTCCTCGCCCGGCCCGGCACTCCCCCGGTGGGCCGTCTCGCCGAGCTCGGCGTGCGGCGCATCTCGACCGGCGGCGCGCTCTTCAATGCCGCGTACCAGACGCTCCGCGAGAAGGCGGCTGCCCTCCTCGACACGTAGCGGATCGGTTGTCGGAGAGGCGCCCCTGTAGTGGACTCTGCGCCATGACGAACAGGATCGAGATCTCCCGCGACATCGCCGCCTCGCCCGAGGCGGTGTACGACGCCATCTCCGACATCACCCGAATGGGCGAGTGGTCGCCCGAGTGCCATTCGTGCGAGTGGCACGAGGGGTTCGACGGCCCCGTGGTCGGCGCGACCTTCGACGGCCACAACCGGGTGGGCGACAAGGAGTGGACGAGCCAGGGCAAGGTGATCGAGGCCGAGCGGGGCCGCTCGTTCGCCTTCGAGGTCTCGATGTACGACTTCCACTACGCGACGTGGGGCTACCGCATCGAGCCCACCGACACCGGCTGCCGGGTCACCGAATGGAACGACGACCTCCGACCCGAGTCCGCCATGGAGCTCAGCAAGCAGATCTCGGGCATCGACGATCGCACGGCCCGCAACCGCGAGACGATGAGCGGCACCCTCGACGCCCTCGCCGCGGCCCTCGAGGGCTGACGGGCGCCGAGTTCGGCGGACCTCGACGACCCGACGATCGCCGAGATCAGGCGGCGCTGCTCGACGGATCTCGGGGGTCGAGGGAGAAATCTGCGTCTTCCTGTTGCATACCTCGGTGACCCCTGAGTATGATCGAACATATGTTCGATCCGGCGGAGACCCCGATTCAGGAGGTGATGGCGGCAGCGGTCGCCTCGGTGGGCGCGGCACTCGACAGGCTCGACACAGCTGCCATCGAGGGACCGGCGGCGGTCGAGCTCTTCGAGGTGTTCGACCGCGCTGCCCGCCTCGCTGCTGCCGGCCGGGCCCTGTGCGCCGCGCGCATCGAGGAGACCGACGCGTGGCGCGGGCAGGGTCACCGCGACGCGGCAGGGTTCCTCGCCGCCCGCATGGGCGCGTTCCGCGCCGACGCGAAGGACGCCCTCGCGGTCGGGGCACGGGCGCGTGGAGCCGCCGAGTTCGGTGCCGCGGTGCGGTCGGGTCGGCTCTCCGAGGCCCAGGCCGCCGAGATCGCCGAGACGCTCGGAGCGCGGCCCGAGTCGGAGGCGGAGCTCCTCGGTGCCGCCCAGACGGCCACGATGCGCGAGCTGAGGGCCGCCTGTGCCGAGGTCGCCTCCCGTGGCGCCGGCGCCGACGAGCGCCATGCCCGCGCTCAGGAACAGCGCTTCTGCCAGTCGGGCGTCGGGCGCGACGGCCAGTGGCGGTTGAACGCGGGCCTCACCACCCTCGACGGCGCGCTGGTCGACAAGGCGCTCGACCTCTTCCAGAACGAAGCCTTCGACGAGGCCCGCGCCGCGGGCGCCCGCGAGCCGTTCACCGCCTACCGAGCCGACGCGCTCGTGCGCATGGCCACCGCCGCACTCGCCGGCGGCGTGAGCGCGCCCGACGACGTGCTCGACGACCTGTTCGGCGACGATACGCCGGGCGAGCGCGAGCAGTCCGGCGAGGCGGTGTCCTCGTCCAGTGGGCCGAGGCGACGGCGCCGTCGGCGGCGGGGACGCCCACGCGCCCGCTCGTCGACGATCCGCCACGCCATCGTCGTCACCGTCCCCCACACCACGTTCCTCACCGGGCGGCCGGCCGACGACGGCGAGGTCTGTCGGGTGCCCGGCGTCGGGCCGGTCCCGGTGGCCGCGGTCCGAGAGCTCCTCCGCGACGACCCGATCGTGAAGTGCGTCGTCACCAACGGCCGCGACATCACGGCGACCGCGACGATGACCCGCACCATCAAGGACGACCTCCGGCTCGCGGTGCTCCACGCTCACGACTGGTCGTGCGCCGTCCCCGGCTGCGACGCCACCCGCTTCCTCGAGCTCGACCACGAGCACCAGTTCGCGAGGCACGGGCCCACCAGCTACGACAACCTCCGCCCCCTCTGCGGACCCCACCACGACCAGCGCACGAACGAGGGCTACGAGTTGATGGGCCGACCCGGCAACTACAGGTGGGTGGCTCCCGACGGCCGGGTCCTCTCGGCCGATGCCGCGCCCATCGACCCCGGGCCGCCGTGCTCCTCGGCCCCCGAGCCGGGATGCCTCTCCGATCTCACCGCCGAGCACTCACCGGAGCACGACCACGCCCCGGCATGACCTCGGCCTTCACGCCCCACCGAACTTCCCCGCGCCGCACGTCGGCACGACCCTTGACAATCGAATAGCGAGCGGCGTCGCGGGGCTCAGCGCGCCCCTCACCCAACCGAGGCTCACTCCGCCTGTTCGGCCGACTCGAGCAGCAGGAGGCTGATCTCTCGGTGGCGCACCAGGAAGGTCGCCTCGTCGAGACGCTTGCGGCGCATCCAACCCGTGACCTCGAAGTTGCACTTGCTGGCGTTGCACGACCGACAGGCCGGCACCACGTTCTCGATCGTGTAGCGACCACCCCTCGACAGGGCCAGCACGCAGTCACGTTGGAGCGCGCTGCTGGTCGCACCGCAGTACGCACAGCCGCCCCACGCCTCCTTCAACGCCAGCCACTGCGCATCGGTGAGGTCGTTGTCGGCTCGGTCCATCCGCCGCTTGCGGCGTCGGGCATAGCGAGCCTTCCGGGTCCCGGCAGCGGCCATCGCGTCGAATCTAGGCCCGCGGCACACTCCCAGCGGGGGACTCGGCCAGCCGGGCTCGGCGAGCGCCCGCACCCAGAGAGGCCCCAGGGACCAGTCGACGCTCGTACGCTGGTGCCATGCAGCAGACGAGCGCGCGACTCCGACGGCTGGGCGAGGAGCTGGAGGAGATCGGGCTGGCGCTCGGCGACGATGCCGAGTTGCTGCTCGAAGAGGTCGACCACGCCCTGCGCCCGCCCGTCCACGAGCGACGGGTGCCGAGCACCGGTGCGATCCTCGACCCGACCACCGACCGCGAGACCTGGGGCCTCGACACCGACCTCGAGATCACCCTCTCCCGCATCGGCGAGCAGCCACTCGACGCGGCACGCCGCTACGCCGACGGCATGTCGAGCTGGCTCATCCGTCGGCACAACGGACCACCCGAGTGGCTGGTGTTCGACCGACCCGCAGGCTCAGAGCGCGACCTCGGTGTGATCTCCCGGGCGATGGGCGCCACGGTCGTGCAGCGGCACCCCAACGGCAGCGTGCGCATCGTCAACGCGGCCGGCACCTTCCGGTGGGTCGGCTACACGTGGCAGTACGAACCACCGGTCCAGCGGTGGATCGACATGATGCGGGCCTGCCGGGCTCCCCAGGACATCGACCTGTTGGAGACGCTCCTCCAGTTCGCGGTCCACGACCTCGGCGCCGACGGCATCGGCGCGCTGCTCATCTACCGGCTGACCGACAACGACGGGCCCACGGTCGAACACCGGTTGCCCGATCCGCCGCCGTTGCGCATCGACCAGCCCACCCACCTCGCACCCCTTCGCCACGTGCTCGCCCAGATCGACGGGGCCGCGGTGTTCGACCCCCGCGGCGTCCTGCGCCAGATCGGCGTGCGCCTCATCCCGAGCCTCACCGCCGAGGACGAGGTCGACGGGTTCAAGGGCACCCGCCACACCTCCGGCCGTCGCTACAGTTTCGACGACCCCGATGCCATCGTCATCGCCGTGAGCGAGGACGGGCCGGTGTCGGTGTTCCACCGAGGCAAGGTGCTCGGCCGCTCCCAGCCAGGGGGTTAGGTCCGAACGAGGAGGGCGCCGAGGCCTCGCACCCAGGCCCGGTGCACCTGACGAGGCGTGCGCCCGAGCTCGCGGAGGTGCGCCCACGATTCGAACGCCGTGAGCGAGGCCACGAGGGCCACCAGGTCGTCGCGCTCGGACGGCGAGCAGGGCGCGAGCTCGGGCGCGAAATGGGCACGGCACTGATCGGCGAAGCGGACGCGCACCTGATGGAGCACGTCGGCAGCGTGGGGGTTGACGAGGGCTCGCGAGCGCAGGAGCCGGCCGAGGGGCTCGATCTCGCGATAGAGCCGGATGCGGGCCGACACCAGCCGGACGATCCGCTCCTCGAGCCCACCGCCCTCGAGCGGCGGCACCTCGATGAGCGTCTCGTAGCGCCCGAGCAGCTCCTGCTGCGCGAGCTCGCGGAGCTCGTCGAGGCTCTCGTAGTACCGGAACACCGACGACACCGACACGCCGGCCCGGTCGGCGATGTCGTCCGCCGACGGCACCTCGTGGCGCTCGACGATGAGATCGACCGTTGCGGTCAGCACCGCCTCCCGCCCACGCAGCCTGCGGGCCGATCGACCGTCGAGCGCGTTCGCCATCGACGGCCAGCCTAACGGCCGGGAAGGGTTTCGGGAGTCCGACTCCCACAACTCCCAGCGGCGACCCACACGAGGTATTGAGAGTTCAGCTCGCAGTAGTTACTGTGAGCAGGAAGGGGGTCGCCCATGTCCACGCCACAGTCGCACGGAGCCCGGATCGGGAAGACGGTCCAGGAATCCGAACCGCACTTCCCGACACCACCCCACCCCGGCGAGGGCGCGCCCGACATCGTCGTCGTCCTCCTCGACGACACCGGGTTCGCCCAACTCGGCTGCTACGGGTCCGAGATCGACACGCCGAACATCGACCGACTCGCGGCGAACGGCCTCCAGTTCACGAACTTCCACGTCACGCCGCTCTGCTCCCCCACCCGGGCGGCCCTGCTCACCGGCCGGGCGAACCACGCCGTCGGCATGCGTCACGTCACCAACGCGAGCACCGGCTTCCCCAACCAGCTCGGCCACATCACCAACCACGCCGCCACCGTCGCCGAGGTGCTGGGGGCCGCGGGCTACGCCACCTTCGCCGTCGGCAAGTGGCACCTCTGCCCCGCCGACCAGTGCTCGCCCGGGTCGCCGGTCGACCAGTGGCCCCTCGCTCGTGGGTTCGAGCGGTTCTACGGGTTCCTCGAGGGCGAGACCGACCAGTTCCACCCCGAGCTCGTCGCCGACAACCACCACGTCGATCCGCCCGCCGGAAATGACGAGGGCTACCACCTGTCCGAAGACCTCGTCGAGCGGGCGCTCGCCATGATCAGCGACTCGGTCGGCATCCGGCCCGATCGACCGTTCCTCTGCTACCTGCCCTTCGGCGCCACCCACGCCCCACACCAGGCGCCCCCCGAGTACCTCGCCAAGTATCGAGGCCGCTTCGACGAGGGGTGGGACGTCGTCCGCGAGCGCACCTTCGCCCGCCAGCTCGAGGCCGGGCTCCTCCCGCCGCACACGAAGCTCGCGCCCCGCAACCCCGGCGTCGAGGCGTGGGACGACCTGTCCCCCAACCAACGACGGCTCGCCGCCCGGCTCCAGGAGGCCTTCGCCGCCTTCCTCGACCACACCGACGTCCAGATCGGCCGGTTCGTCGAGGGCCTCGAACGTCTCGGCCGGCTCGACAACACGATCTTCGTCCTGCTCGCCGACAACGGCGCCTCCCAGGAAGGCGGGCCCGACGGCGTCCTCCACGAGATGAAGTTCTTCAACGGGATCATGGAGGACCCCGACGAGGCGGTGGCCCGCATCGACGAGATCGGCGGCCCCCACAGCCACACCAACTACCCGTGGGGCTGGGCGCAGTGCGGCAACACGCCGTTCCGCTGGTACAAGCAGAACACCCACGAGGGCGGCGTCCACGTCCCGATGATCTGGCACTGGCCCGCGGGCATCGCTCCCGAACAGCGGGGCACGATGCGCCACCAGTTCACCTTCGTCGCCGACATCGTCCCCACGCTCTACGAGCTGGTCGGCATCGAGCCACCGACGGTGTTCAAGGGGCTCGACCAGCTGCCGGTCACCGGTCGGTCCTTCGCCCGGGTCCTCGACGACCCCGAGGCCCCGGCCACCAACACCCTCCAGTACTTCGAACAGAACGGGAGCCGCGCCCTCGTCGCCGGCGAGTGGAAGGCGGTGTGCCGCCACCTCCCGGGCGCCGACTACGACACCGAGCCGTGGGAGCTCTTCCACCTGCCGAGCGACCCCTCCGAATGCGACGACCTCGCGGCGGCCGAACCGGAGCGCCTCGCCGAGCTCATCGGGCTGTGGTGGCAAGAGGCCGAACGCCACGGCGTGTTGCCCCTCGACGACCGGGGACTCGAACTGTTCGGACCGAAGTTCCGGCCCCACGCGCCCCACCCGGTCGACCGGCGGTACGTCTACCGGCCGCCGATGTCGCCGATCTCCACCCAGGTCGCGGCGGCCATCGGGGGCCGCAGCTTCGATCTCACCGCCCGGGTCACCACCACGGGCGACGACGAGGGGGTCCTCTACGCGGTCGGCAACGGCACGTCCGGCCTCTCGGTGTTCGTCCAGGGCCGGCGGCTCGTGCTCGACTACAACGCCTTCGGCGACCACCTCGTCCTCGAGTCCGACCGCGAGGTGCCACCCGGCGACGCCGAACTCGTCGTGCGGGTCCGGCGCGACTCGGCCACCACCGGACGCGCCGCCGTCGAGATCGACGGCGAGCCGGCGGGCGACGTCGAGATCCCGCTGTTCATGCGGGTGCTCTCGTCGTCGGCGGCGAGCGTCGGCACCGACCACGGCTCGGCGGTGTCGCCCCGCTACACCGCGCCGTTCACCTTCACCGGCCGGCTCCACGAGCTCGTCATCCAGGTGAGCCCCGAGCGACGACCCGACCTCGCCGAGGCTGCCGCCCGCACCGAGAACGCCCGCCAGTGAGCGGGCTGGCCACCCGCCACCCCACCGAGGAGACCTGATGGACGTCCTGCGCACCCCCGACGACCGCTTCGACAACCTGCCCGGTTACGACTTCGAGCCCCACTACACGACGATCGACGACCTCGACGGCGGCACGCTCCGGGTCCACCACCTCGACGAGGGCGACCCCGACGCCGCTCCCGTGCTGCTCCTCCACGGCGAGCCGTCGTGGAGCTACCTGTACCGGCACATGATCGGCCCGCTCGTCGACGCCGGACACCGGGTCGTGGTGCCCGACCTCGTCGGCTTCGGGCGCAGCGACAAGCCCGCCCTCACCACCGACTACACCTACGCCCGCCACGTCGAGTGGATGCGCCAGCTCGTGTTCGACCACCTCGACCTCACCGACATCACCTTCTTCGGGCAGGACTGGGGCGGCCTCGTCGGGCTACGGCTCGTCGCCGCGGCGCCCGAGCGCTTCGCCCG
>CAZAVX010000028.1:0-28598 GCA_964488835.1 uncultured Iamiaceae bacterium
GCCGGCAGTTAGAGCTGCCGCCTCCGCCGGCAGTTAGCGCCGCCGCCTCCGCCGGTCGTCGAGTCCGGCGGGTCGCGAGCGGGCGGTAGGGTCGCGCCCCGTGAGCGATCCGTTGGACCTGCGCCCGGTGTTCGTCCCCCCGGCGGCGCGCGGCTACGCGAGCCATGTGGTGCTCCCCGGGGCGCTCACACCGGCCCAGTGCGACAGGGTGATTGCCATCGGCGAGAGCCTGCGTCTCGACGACGGCGAGCTGGCGAACGACGCGTCGGCGAACGACGAGCTGCGCCGCTCGAAGGTCGCGTGGATCGGTCCCGACCCCGGCACCGGCTGGCTGTTCGACAAGCTCGCGCGCCTCGCCCAACGAGCGAACCGGCACTACGGCTTCGACCTCACCGGCTTCGGCGAGGACCTCCAGTACACGGTGTACGACGAACCGGGTGCGTTCTACACCTGGCACCAGGACGGACTGAGCGGCGAGGTCGCGACCCGCAAGCTCGCGCTCGTCGTCCAGCTCTCGGATCCCGCCGACTACGAGGGCGCCGACCTCGAGCTGTTCGACCAGGTGGCCGACCTCACCGCCGAGGAGCTCGCGACGGCGAACGAGGCCCGACGGGCTCGGGGCACCGCGGTGGCCTTCCCGGCGTTCGAGTACCACCGGGTGACGCCGCTCGTGTCGGGGGTGCGGCGCAGCCTCGTCGTGTGGATCAGCGGACCGCCCTTCCGTTGATGCTGCCGACCTCGCGGCTCGCCTCGACGAGGCGTTCGCCGAGGTGTCGCACCGCGTCGCGCAGCGCGTCGGGGGCGATGACCTCGAACCCGAACCCCAGCCGCACGAGGTAGCGGGCGATCCAGTCGAGGTCGTCGGCGCCGATGCGGAGCACGGTGCCCCGGGGATGCGGTTCGAGCAGCGCGACCGAACCTGGGACCTCGCCGGCGACCTCGTCGTAGGGAGCGAGCAGGAGCACCTCGGCCAGGACGTCGTAGGGGTACTGGGCGATCGCCGCGAGAACCGTCTCGCGGGTGTCGGGGGCGGGGCGCGGCTCGAAGGTGTGTCCGGTGAGCTCCACGTCGCTCATGCGGTCGGCCCGGAACGTGCGCCAGTCGCGGCGGTCGAGGTCCCACACCACCGCGTACCAGCGGCGCGACACGCACGCGAGCCCGTAGGGCTCGACGCGGCGCTCGGTGGTGGTTCCGTCGCGTCGGAACTGGAATCTGATGCGCTCGCGCCGGCGACATCCCTGGGCGAGGGCGAGCAGCACGCCCGGGTCGGTGACGACCTCGCCACCCTCGTGGGTGACGAGGGTGGCCGCCTCGTGGAGGGCGCGGACCCGCTCGCGCAGCTCGCCGGGGAGGACCTGTTCGAGCTTGGCCATCGCCGCGACCGCCGCCTCCTCGTGGTCGGCGATGCCGGTGGTGGCGGTGGCCCGGAGGCCGACGGCGACGGCGACCGCTTCGTCGTCGGTGAGCAGCAGCGGGGGCAACTTGCCGTGGGCGCCCAACCGGTAGCCGCCGGCCCGGCCCGGCTCCGACTCGATCGGGTAGCCGAGATCTCGGAGGTCGGCGATGTCGCGGCGCACCGTCCTGGTGGTCACCTCGAGCCGCTCGGCGAGCTCGGTGGCGCTCCAGCGTGGGCGGGCGGTGAACAGCGAGAGGAGGTGGAGGAGCCGGGCGGCGGGCGTGTCCATCGACGGTGACGACCTTTTCGGGCAACGCGGACCTCACCCGTCCTAGTTGGTCGCGACGGTGTCCGCATGGCGATTCCGCAACCCGACCTCCACCTCGTCCACGAGCGCCAGGAGCGCTACCTGCGCGAGGCCGCCGAGCACCGGCTCGCCCGTCGCCGCCCCGACCGGGAGCGCACGCCCGGTCGGGGGGCGGCGGTCATCCACCGGCTCCGAGCGTCGGGAGGCGCTGCGGTCGTCCGATCAGCGGAGCGAGGGGATCACCCGCCGACGCGAGTCGCGTGAGGGCGTCGCCGAGGTGCCATCGGTCGGGACGAAGCTCCGGGTCGTCGAGTTCGTCCCAGCGGATGGGCACCGACACCGGCGCACCCGGGGCCGGTCGGAGACTGAAGGGCGCGACGAGCGTCTTGTTGATCGCGTTCTGCGTGAAGTCGAGGCGTGCCCGACCGCCGCGCTTCGCCGTCTCCCACTCCCAGCTCACGAGGTCGGGCAGGGTGGCGCCCACCGCGCGTGACACCTGTTCGACCCAGTCACGGGTGTCGTCGAAGGTGTAGCCGTCGGCGACCGGCACCCAGATCTGGATGCCCCGCTTGCCGGTGACCTTCGGGGCGGCCTCCACCCGCATGTGCTCGAAGGCGGTGCGGAAGAGCAGGGCGAGCTCGACGGTCTCGGCGAACGAGGTCGACTCGCCGGGGTCGATGTCGACGAGCGCCCAGGTGGGCTCGTGAGGCCGCCCGGTCGTGGAGGTCCAGGGGTGGAGCTCGAGGCCGCCGTGGTTCGCGACGAACGCGAGCGCCGCCGCCGAGTCGGTCACGAGGTACGTGCGGGTCTCGTCGGGGTCGGCGTCGTCGTTGTCCCAGGTGCGGAACCAGTCGGGCGTGTGGGACGGTGCGGCCTTCTGCCAGAACCCCTTGTCGCCGATGCCACTCGGGAATCGGTGCAGGTTCACCGGTCGGCCGGCGAGGTAGGGGAGGATCGCCGGGGCGACCGACGTGTAGTAGCGGATCACCTCACGTTTGGTGATCGCCGGGTGCTCACCGCTCGCCGGGAAGTACTCCCGGTCGAGGCTCGAGACCTTCAGCTCCAGCCCACCGACCTCCCACGTGCCGCCCGAGGCTCGCATGTCGTCGAGCGCCCCGAGCTCGTCGGGGGTCGCCGCTGCGTAGGAGGCAGACCCGGTCCATGTGGCGGAGGGCGCATCCTTCACCTCGTCGTTCGTGCGGCCCGACTTCACCGAACGGGGATGGTCCTCCGCGTCCCACCCCTCGACGGCGAACTCGTCGTCCTTGTGGACGAGCAGCCAATCCCGGTCACCGGAGCCCGATCCTCGGTCGGTCCGGACGAGGACGAAGCGCCCGGCGAGCTTCTCCCCGGCGAGGTCGACGTGGAACTCGCCGTGGTCGATCGCCTCGAGCGGGTCGTCGGTGCCTGCCGGCGCCCACGCGCCCCAGTCCCACACGATGACGTCACCGCCGCCGTACTCACCGGCGGGGATGACGCCCTCGAAGTCGAAGTAGTCGAGGGGGTGGTCCTCGACGTGCACGGCCATGCGGCGGACGCCAGGGTCGAGCGTGGGGCCCTTCGGGACCGCCCAGCTCACGAGCACGCCGTCCATCTCGAGGCGCAGGTCGTAGTGCAGGCGGCGGGCCCGGTGCCGCTGGACGACGAACCGGTTGCCGGGTTCGGGTGGCGTGCCCTCGCCGGACGGCTCGCTCGTCGTCTCGAAGTTGCGCTTCTCCCGATAGCGACGCAGCCGCTCGTCGACGTTCATGCCCGCGCCCTTACCCGCCGAGAGGGCGGGTCACCGGCCGGGTTCAGGTGCTGGTGTCCCGGACCGCTCGGAGCGCGCGCACGATGGCGGCGAGTTCGGGATCGGCGTCGAGGTCGACCATCTCCAGCACGGCGAGCATGGCTCGCAGGTCGGAGCCGAGTGCCCCGGCGAGCTCGGCGGCCCGCTCCTCGTCGTGGCCCGTGCAGCTCGCCCAGAACCCACGGATGACCTCGACCTCGGGACCGAGGGCCACCTGGAGCGCCCGTCGCACCTCGGGGTCGGTGGCGCCGGCCCGCAACGCGACGCCGAGGGACCGGCGACCGAGGTGGGCGTCGCCGCTCGCGTACGCGGCCTCGGCGAGGTGAGCGGCGACGTGTGCCCGTGCGGGCGGCAGCAGGCTCGTGTCGGCGAAGGCCGAGCGGAGGAACGGCAGCGCCTCGGCCGGTTGCCCCGCCCGGAGGAGCACCAGGCCGATGGTGTCGTGGGCTGCGGGACCGAGGGCGTCCTGGTCGATCAGCGAGACGAGACGCAGGGCCTCGTCGAGGTCGCCGGGACCCTCCCGCGAGGCGAGCGCCATGGCGAGGTTGTTGCGGAGGATGTCGACCTGGGCGGGGTGCGGATCGGCGAGCGCGGCGCGTGCGACCTCGACCGCGCGATCGAAGTGGCCGGCCTCCACGGCGGCCGCGGAGGCGATGACCGGATCGTGGCTGTCGGCGAGCCCCCCGAGGGTCTCGTGGTCGCCGCTCGAGAGCGCCTCGCGCAGGACGAGCGCGTCGTGTGCGACGAGTAGTCCACGGCGGGCCTCGGGGTGCTGGCGGATGCACTCGAGGAGGTGCATCCCGTCGCTGTGCATGCCCTTCGCTCGGTAGGGGACGAGCGCGGACACCGTCGTGATGACGACGATGGCGATGGCGATCACTCGGACCATCTCCTGCTCGAAGCTCGGGGCATCCCAACGGACGAGCAGGATCCCGATGACCACCGGCACGAGCGGCCCACCCAACACGGCCACGGCGTGGCGGGCGAAGATCGCCTCGGGACGACGGGTCGCCATCTCGGTGAGACCCCCGGAGAAGGCGAAGAGACGGAGCTCGACCTTCGTGGAGCCCACCTCGAAGCGGGCGAGCGTCGGCCCGGTGCCGACCACCACGCGGAAGGGCCGGAACCCGACGAGCGCACCGACCACGGCATGCCCCGTCTCGTGGACGGCCACGACGGCGGCGCTCACCACGAGGAAGGTGACCCAGAACGTGAGCTGGCCGATGGGCGGCCCGGTCTGGGCGCGATCGACCCACCGCTCGGCGTCGAAGGTCCACTGGATCGCCCACACCGCCAGCACGAGCGCGCCGACGCCGACGAGGAAGCCGACCACCCCGCCCTGTCGGTCAACCGTCGGCCGCGCCATCGCCTCAGCCTGCCACGCCGCCACGCACGGGGGTCGCCCGTCAGTCGTCGTCGGCGGCGAGGAACTCGAACCTCAGGTCGCCGAGTCGCACGAGCGTGGAGGAGATCCATCCGCCCATGTCGCCGAAGTGGGTGTCGAGGATCGCTCCGTCCTCGAGGCTCGTCTCGTCGAGCTCGTAGGACCCCTCGTAGCTGACCTCGATGGCGTGGGACACCTCGGTCATGTCGGCGTTGTAGACGGTCTCCACGGTGGTGCCGCTGCGGGTGAGCTGCTCGCCGCCGATGGTGGGGCTGTGCTCGGGCAGCGCGGCGAGGACGACCTCGGGATCGGGCGGGTGGGTGAGGCGCTGCACCCGGAGGACCACCTCGATCTCGATGCGGGGCCCCTCGTCCATGTCCTCGCCGATGTACCAGGAGCGGTAGGCCGACTGGGCCCAGGTGGGCCAGTCGAGGGTGAGGTCGGCGCGGACCCGTGGCGGTGATCCCTCGCCCGGCAGGCCGTAGGAGGTCTCCCAGGTGAGGTCGCCGAGGAGGACGTCGGTCTGGAAGCGCTCCTCGAAGGCCTGGCGTTCGAGCAACGCCCGCTCGAGGGCGTCGCGCAGGGCTCCGATGGCGTCGGTGAAGACGTGGTCAAGCACCGGACTCGCCGGCCTTCACGTGCGGCGACATGAACGCGATCGGCACCGTGATGTCGAGGTCGCGGTGGCGCAGGGTGGTGATGCGTCGGCCGGGCTGCACGGCGTCTTTCACCCGTCCGGTCCGGTCGCCGAGGAACGCCGCCGTGCGGTCGATGTCGGCGACGACCATCGAGAGGCCCCAGATCCGGCTCGATCCGTCGCCCTGGGGCTCGGCCGGACCGACGAGCTCGAGGATGGTGTCGCCGATCCAGAAGAACACCTGCCGCCGCGGCGCGTCGGGACCACCGACGTCGCGAATGCGGCGCACCTCGAGCCCCGCCGCCTCGAAGCGCCCGATGGTGCGGTCGAGGTCGGGGGACACCACGACGACGTGATCGAGGCCAACGGTGCCGTTCGGGTGGGTCGGCGACTCGTCGCGGGTGGCCGGCTCCGAGCGGGGAGCGGTGGGGATGCCGTCGAGGTCGATCGGACCGTCGCCGGTCGGCCCGTCGCCGGTGAGGCCGGCCATCGTCCAGCCGAGGACGCCGCGCCCTCGCGGATCGTCGGCTCCGACGAGCCGGACGACGATCCCGCCGATGGCCACGCGATCGCCGTCGACGTGGAAGCCGGCGGCCTCCCAGGCCGACGCCTCGTCACCCACCACCAGATCGGTCAGCGCCGGGGCCATGGACCCCGAACATACCCTGTTGGCATGACCGCTCCCGACTGGGATCTCACGGGCGACACCGTCGCCAAGCTCCTCGACGAGCTCGCCTCGGTCGACGACGAGAGCCGCGCGGACTTCGAGGCGTTCGCCGCGTTCGTCGCCGAACAGCTCGCGGAGTACCGCATCGACCTCGCCGCCGACGAGGCGGCCACCTACCACGGGCTCGCCTTCATGAGCCTCCTCGTCGACCTCGCTCGCAACAACTACGAGAACGGCGCGATCGACCACCAGACCGCCGGCGCCGTCACCGCCATCGCCCGGGGCGTCGCGATGGTCCTGGCACGGCAGGCTCCGTCCTGAGACGATGTCGCCCATGACCGACGGCCACACCAACCCCTTCCGCGTCGCCGAGGGTGCCGCACTCGACCTCACGGCGCGCACCGGAGGTGGCCCCCACCAGGTGGCCGTCGTGCTCGGCTCGGGTTGGGTCGAGGCCTCCATCGGGCTCGGCGACGTCGTCACCCAGCTCGACACCGCCGACCTCACCGGTTTCGCCCCCTCCACCGTGAAGGGGCACAGCGGGTCGATCCACTCGATGTGGGTGGGCGACAAGCGGGTGCTGCTCTTCCTCGGCCGGGTGCACCTCTACGAGGGCAACAGCCCCGCCACCGTCGTCCACGGGGTGCGCACCGCGGTGCTCGCCGGGTGCCGCACGGTCATCCTCACCAACGCCGCGGGGTCGATCAACCCAGACTTCGGGGTCGGTCGAGGGGTGCTCATCACCGACCATCTCAACCTCACGGGCCACTCGGCCCTCACCGGCGAGGCGCCGCCCGAGCCGTACGGCTCGCGGTTCGTCGACATGACCGACACCTACTCGCCCCGGCTCCGCGAGCTCGCCGCGCAGGTCGACCCGAACCTCGGCGAGGGCGTCTACGCCGCCCTGCACGGGCCGAACTACGAGACCCCCGCCGAGATCCGCATGCTGCGCACCCTCGGCGCCGACCTCGTCGGCATGTCGACGGCGCTCGAGGCGATGGCCGCCCGGCACCTCGGGGCCGAGGTGCTCGGCCTGTCGCTCGTCACGAATCTCGCGGCGGGGGTCAGCGAGACGCCGCTCGACCACCAGGAGGTCATCGAGGCCGGGCGCGCCGCGGGCCCGCACATGATCTCGGTGATCCGCGAGGTGATCGAGCGCCTGTAGCGCCGCTCAGTAACACACCGTGCGGGTGCGGTGGCGTGGGATCGCCTTGTACCGCTCGGCCGCCCCGGCGTTCCAGAGGTGGGTGTCGAGCTGGGCGGATGTGACCGCCACGCCGCGGGCGTCGAGCGCGTCGCGGAGGAGCTCCACCGCGTGGACGCCGCACGCCCGGATCTCGATCTCCTCGGAGGTGCCGGGTGGGATGAGCTCGCCGGTCTCGATGCGGCGCACGAGGTCGGCGTCGTAGGTGAGCACGCCGTCGACCCGCAGCACGTGGGGGACGAGGTTGTCGGCGAACATCGTGAGCCGGTCGAGATCGTCGAAGCGGCCCGGACCCTCGCCGTCGAAGGCCATCGACAGGTCGAGCGAGGTGATCTGGGCCCGCTTGTAGAACGGCACGTCGACGCCGCGGTACTCGCTGACGTCGTGGAAGAAGGGGATCGAGCCGAGGATGCCGACGAGGCGTTCGGCGGAGTGCCCGGCGTCCTCGACGAGGGCGAGGAACCTCCCGTCGTAGCGTTCGAGGAGGAACGCTCCGAGATCGCTGAACGCCGAGGCGAACAGCTCCATCAGCTCCGCGGCCGGGCTGTCGTCGTCGTCCTGGCCGAAGATCTCACAGCAGGTGGCCCGATCCATCGCGGTGAGCCGCTCGGCGGTGAGCGGCCCGGTGTCGGCGACGTACTCGCGCAGCGACGTGGCGATGGTGTGGTACCCCGACATCCCCGGACGCTTCCGGAGCGTGGGGAACCAGCCCGAACCGAAGTTCACGGCGTCGAGGCTCACGACGAACGAGACCGTCGCCTCCTCGTCGCCGAGCGGGACGCGCCCGGGGTCGTCACCCTTCCCGCCGAAGGTCTCGACCGGCAGATCGGCGGCGTAGGCTTCGAGGCGCTCGTGGTCGATGTGGACGTGCACCGCCTGCTCGGCGACCCACCTGCACCGTTCACGGATCTCGTCGCAGATCCCGAGCGAGCCTGAAGCGTTCGACATGAGGGGCACCCTAGAGGCGCCGCTCGGACCGGCCCAGACGGAGGACACGTGGACGACCTGGCCACACTGCGGACGCGGACCGCGGCACTCGTCGGGGACGAGCTCGCGACGCGCATCGCCGACTGGTACACGGCCGATCCCGACGAGGTCACCCGCGCCGAGCTGATCGAGTTGGTCGACGCGGGCGACGTCGTCGAGCTGCGCGACCGCTTCGAGCGGCGCCTGGCCTTCGGCACCGCCGGACTGCGCGGCGCCATCGGGGTGGGACCGAACCGCATGAACCGTCTCGTGGTGCGGCAGGCCGCCGCGGGTCTCGTCGCCCACCTCGGCGAGGGCGCCACCGTCGTCGTCGGCCACGACGCCCGTCACGGTTCGGCCGAGTTCGCGCAGGACACCGCGCGGGTGATCGCTGCGGCCGGCGGCACGGCGCTCCTACTGCCCGGACCCCACCCCACGCCCCTCGTGCCGTTCGCGATCCGCCACCTCGGTGCCGATGCGGGGGTGATGGTCACCGCGAGCCACAACCCGCCGGCCGACAACGGGTACAAGGTGTACCTCGGCGACGGCGCGCAGATCGTCCCGCCGACCGACTCCCAGATCGCCGAGCAGATCCTCCGCGCCGCCGAGGCCGAGGTGGCCTTGTCGGCGCCGGACGACCCCGGAATCGTGCGGCTCGGCGACGAGGTGGCGACGGCGTACCTCGAGATGGTCGACGGGTGCCGGCTCGTCCCGGACGCCGGTGGCGTGTCGGTGGTCTACACGGCGATGCACGGCGTGGGGCGCGACCTGCTCGTCGCGGCGTTCGACCGTGCGGGGTACCCGGCGCCGGTGCAGGTGGCCGAACAGGTCGAGCCCGATCCCGACTTCCCGACGGTGTCGTTCCCGAACCCCGAGGAACCCGGGGCGCTCGACCTGGCGCTCGACCTGGCCCGGCGCACCCGGCCAGACCTCGTCCTCGCCAACGACCCCGATGCCGACCGTCTCGGTGTCGCGGTGCCCGACGGCCACGGGTGGCGGGTGCTCAGCGGCAACGAGATCGGTGTGCTGCTCGCCGACCACATCCTCCGCCACACCGAGGGCGCCGACCGACTCGTCGTCACCACCCTCGTGTCCTCCTCGCTGCTCTCGAAGATGGCAGCCGCCGCTGGCGTGCACTACCGGGAGACGCTGACGGGCTTCAAGTGGATCGTGCGGCCCGCCCTCGACGACCCCACCCTGCGCTTCGTGTTCGGCTACGAGGAAGCGCTCGGCTACGCCGTGACCTCGGCCGTGCGTGACAAGGACGGCATCACCGCGGCCGTCGTCTTCGCCGAGCTCGCCGCGGCCCTCGCCGCCGAGGGGCTCACCGTGCTCGACCGTCTCGACCAGCTCGCCGTCGAGCACGGCCTCCACGCCGGCCGCACCTGGTCGATCCGCTTCGACGGGCACGGGGCGCCCGAGAAGATGGCCGCGCTGATGGCCACCGTGCGCCGCACCCCGCCGAACGAGCTCGCGGGTCTGTCGGTGACCTCGGTGACCGACCTGGCCGAGGGGGGAGCGTTGCCGCCCACCGACGCGGTGCGCCTCGAGCTCGGCGCGCGCGCCCGGGTGCTCGTGCGCCCGAGCGGCACGGAACCGAAGGCGAAGGTGTACCTCGAGGTGGTGGAGCCGACGAGCGCCGACACCGTCGCAGGCGACCGGCGGAACGCCGTCGAGTTGCTCGACCGGATCCAGGCAGACCTGGCCGGGCTGCTCGGCGTCACCACCGGCACCTGACCAGGCGCGAGAATGGCCCGATGGGTCGGCGTCTGATCGGGGGAGCGCTCGTCGCGGTGGGTCTCGTCACCGCCTCACTGGCGTGGGCGGGCTTCGCCGCGAGTCGCACGGTGCTCGACCCGGGCCGCTCGGAGGCCATCGCCACCGACCTCTACCAGGACCGTGAGGTGCGCGACCAGCTCCGCTCGTCGATGGCCAGCGCCCTCGACGCCGCCATCCCCGAAGGGGTCCCGGTGAGCCGCGCCGAGCTCGTCGCCGCCGCCGACAGCGCGCTCGACGACCCGCTCGTCGAACAGCTGCTCGTCGGCGGCCTGGTGCGGGCGCACCAGCGCTTCCTCGGCGACGACCCCTCGCCCGACACGCCCATCGTGGTCGACGGCGCGGCGCTCGCGAGGGCGTCGCGCACCGCACTCGTGAACCTCCGGCCCGAGCTGGCCACCTCGGTGCCCGAGCCGCCTTCGCTGCCCGTCGAGCTCCCCACCGAGCGGCTGCCGAACGCCGGGGGGTTCCGCACCTGGCTGAACGCTGCGGTCGCGATGCTCGCCGCGGTGGCCGTCGGTCTCGTCGTCGCCGCGTTCGTGCTCACCAACGACCGTCCGCGGGTGCTGCGCCGCGTCGGGTTCTGGGCCATCGGCGCGTCGCTCTTCTGGATCGTGGTCGGTTTCGTCCTGCCCGAGCTCGCCCACCTGCTCATCCCGGGCGCGGCGGCCATCCTCGCGGCGATCTGGGGAGTCGCGGCCGGCGGCATGCTCGAACCGTCGCGGGTCGCGCTCATCGCTGGCATCGTCGCGGTGCTCCTCTCGTTCGTCTGGTCGGCGGTGTCGGCGGCCGTCGACGGCGGCCGCCGGCGCGACGCGCCGCCGCGGCGCGAACCCGAGCCCCGGCGGACGTCGCGCGGTCGTGCTCCGACCTCGACCCGCACGGTCGTCACCCCGCCGCCCGGCGCCGCACGTCCGGTCGATCCCGTCCCCGTGGCGGCGTCGGGGTACGCCGCCCACACGAATCCGCCGGTCCGCACCCCCGGGCCGGTCACCCCGCCACAAGGGGTGCCCCCGGTCCCGCCCCCGAGCGCGCCGGTCGCGGCGCCCCCACCGGCGGCACCGCCGCCCCACGCCCCGCCGGGCCCCGCCCCGACGCCCGCGCCGAAATGGGTCGAGGGTGTCGGCTACGTCGACGATCCAGATCCCACCACGCCTGGCTGACGTCCGGTCGCGGCGGTGCCCGTGGGCCGCCCCGATACCGTGAGGTGATGGCCCTCACCGAGCACGAGTCGCGGATCCGTCACCTCGACGAGCTGCCCTTCACCAATCGGTGGACCACGGCGCTGCCCGCCGACCCGAACACCGAGGTCCGGCCCCGTCAGGTGCCCGGCGCGGCGTACAGCCGGGTGCGGCCAACTCCGGTCGCGGCGCCGCGCACGCTCGCGGTGTCGCCCGAGGTCGCCGGCCTCCTCGGCCTCGCTCCCGAGGTGGTCGAGAGCCAGGACTTCGCCGACGTGTTCGCCGGGAACCGTGTGCCCGACGGCGCCGACCCGCACGCCCAGAACTACGGCGGTCACCAGTTCGGCACCTGGGCCGGCCAGCTCGGCGACGGACGGGCCATCGTGCTCGGCGAGGTGCACGACACCGCCGGAGGCCACCAGACGCTCCAGCTGAAGGGCGCCGGTCGCACCCCCTACTCACGGGGGGCCGACGGTCGGGCGGTGCTGCGCTCGTCGCTCCGCGAGTACCTCTGCAGCGAGGCGATGCACCACCTCGGCGTGCCCACCACCCGCGCCCTCTCGCTCGTCGCCACGGGCGACGAGGTGGTGCGCGACGTCATGTACGACGGCAACCCCGCACCCGAGCCGGGCGCGGTCGTCTGCCGCGTGGCACCGAGCTTCACCCGCTTCGGCACCTTCCAGCTCCCGGCCTCACGGGGTGAGCTGGGGCTGCTCCGTCGGCTCGTCGACACGACGATCGCCCTCGACTTCCCGCACCTGCTCGCCGGCGACGAACCCACCTTCCCCGAACTGCTCGCCGCCTGGTTCGACGAGGTCGTCGACCGCACCGCCACGCTCGCGGTCGAGTGGATGCGGGTGGGCTTCGTCCACGGGGTGCTGAACACCGACAACATGTCGATCCTCGGTCTGACGATCGACTACGGGCCCTACGGGTGGCTCGAGAACTTCGATCCCACGTGGACCCCGAACACCACCGACGCCGCCGGTCGGCGCTACCGCTACGGCGCCCAGCCCCAGATCGTGCAGTGGAACCTGCTCCAGCTCGCCCAGGCGCTCGCCACGCTGGTGCCCGACGACCCGTCGGGCCTCGAGACCGCGCTCAATCGGTACCCCGAGCTCTACCACGAGCGGTTCCTGGCGATGATGGCGACGCGCCTCGGGTGGGGTCAGCCCGATCCGACCCGCGACGTGCCGCTCGTCGAGGACCTGTTCCGGGTGCTCACCTCCGCCGAGATCGACCAGGTGCTGTTCTTCCGTGACCTCGCCCGGGTGCCGGTCGACGAGACCGCCGCCGACGACGACCTGCTCGGTCCGCTCGCCGACGCCTGGTACGACCCGAGCGCCATCGTCGGCGACGTCCGCGACGGTCTGGTCGGCTGGTTGCGGGGTTGGGGAGCCCGGGTCCGTGAGGGTGGTGTCGTCGATACCGACGAGCGGCGTCGGGGCATGGATGCCGTGAACCCGAGGTTCGTGCTGCGGAACTACCTCGCCCAGGAGGCGATCGACGCCGCCGAGGCCGGCGACCTCACGCTGCTCCACGAGCTCCACGAGGTGCTGCGACGCCCCTACGACGAACAGCCGGGCAAGGAGCGCTTCGCCGCCCGGCGACCCGAGTGGGCACGCCACCGCGTCGGGTGCTCGATGCTGTCGTGCAGCTCGTGACTCACTCGACGGCTACCGCGTAGGCGCGCACGGGGAACGAGCCCATACCGACCACCGGCGGTGGGACGGCGGTGAACGCGTAGCGGCGGTCGGCGTCGAGCCGGGCGAGGTTCGTCAGGTGCTCGACGATGTAGATGCCGGCTTCGAGCAGGCCGGTGTGGGCCGGACGGGCGCCATCGGTCGTGAGGTCGATGTTCACCGAGTCGATGCCGACGAGCGCAGGCCCGGCGGCGACGAGCGCCGCGGTCGCCTCGGCGGTGAGGCCGGGGTGGGAGGAGTCGCCGTAGGCCTCGGTGCCGAAGTGCCGCGACCAGCCGGTGCGCACGACCACGGCCTGCCCGGCGAGGTCGAGCCCGGCGAAGCTCTCGGGGCCGATCGGGCCCTCGGCGGGCGCGTCGATGACGACGACCGGTACGCCGACGACACGGGTGAGGTCGAGCCCGGCGAGGTCGTGGCCGTCCGCGAAGCGGTGGAAGGGCGTGTCGAGGTACGTGCCCGTGTTGGCGACCATCTCGATGCGACCGATCTGGAACTCGTAGCCGGGGGCGTAGCGGCTGCGTGACTCCTCCCGGCCGAGATGGTCGGCGATGACCGGCGCGGGCAGGCCGGGGTAGGTCACGAGGCCGTCGTGGATCGGGTGGCTGAGGTCGATGATCTCGGGCATCCGCCCATGGTGTCGAACCGGCGCCCGGTCGAGAAGCGCCGATCCGGTCACGCGACGAGAGGATCCGGCCAGCTCATGCCGACTCGGCGTCGCCCCGAGCGCCGCGGCCCTCGAGCCAGGTGGCGAGGACCCGGTCGAGGTTCAGCGGCATCATGTTCGACGGCGGACCGCTGGCGGCCTTGCGGTTCACCTCGAGGATCTGCTCGTTGATGTCGGCGACGATGCGCCGGACCTCGTCCTCGTCGGTGGCCGCGGCGATGTCCTCGAGGGCTCGGTCGAGGTTCTTGCGGACCCGGATCGTCTTCGGGAGCTGTTCGACGCCCTCGCGGGCCATCAGCTGTTGGGCGAACCAGTCGTCGGGCCGGCGCTGGCCGAGGCTCGGGATCGGCTTGCCGTGGAGCGAGTTGCCCTCGAACTCGCCCCGCTCCTGGGCCTGGCGGATGAGACGGTCGATCCAGGTCTCCCAGTCGAGCCCGGGTGGTTTCCGCTGCTCGCTCACGGCGTCCAGGGTAGGCGTCGGGCTACGGTCGGCGGCAGTCGAACAGCAGGGAGGGAGCCACCGATGTTCGAGGAGAGCGCGGTCGAGATCGCGGAGTCGGTGCGGCGGGGTGAGCGGTCGGCGGTCGAGGTGGTGGAGGTGGCCCTCGCAGCCATCGAGGCCACCGACGGCGACCTGAACGCGTGGGTGCGGCTCGATCCCGACGGGGCGCGAGCCGCGGCAGCCGCGATCGACGAGGCGGTCGCCCGCGGCGAGGATCCCGGCCCGTTCGCCGGGGTACCCAGCGGGGTGAAGGACCTCGAACCCTGCGCCGGGTTCCCCACCGGCCAGGGGTCGCTCGTCTACCACGACAGCCCGCCGGTGGGGGCCGACTCGGTCCACGTCGCCCGGCTGCGCGCCGCTGGAGTCGTGCCGCTCGGCAAGACGACCACTCCGGAGTTCGGCACGCTGAGCCTGACCCGCAACAAGTCGACCGGCGTCACCCGCAACCCGTGGAACCCCGAGCGCACTCCGGGCGGGTCGTCCGGTGGCAGCGCCGCCGCGGTCGCGGCCGGCCAGGTGCCGATCGCCACCGCGAGCGACGGGGGCGGTTCGATCCGGATCCCCGCCAGCTTCAGCGGCCTCGTCGGCATGAAGGCGAGCCACGGTCGAGTGCCCCATCCGGGGCTCAGCGCGAGCCAGACCTCGGTGCTCGGCATCGTCGCCACCACCGTGCGCGACGCCGCCCGCCACCTCGACGTCACCGCCGGCCCCGACGACCGCGACCGCCTCTCGCTCCCGCCGCCCACGGTGCGTTACGAGGACGCGATCGAGACCCTCGACGTCGGTGGCCTGCGCGTCGCCTGGTCGTCCGACCTCGGCTACGCGGTCGTCGATCCCGAGGTCGACGAGCTCTGCCGCTCGGCCGCCGCGGCGCTCGCCGAGGCGATCGGTGCCGAGCTCGAGGAGCGCACGCCGCGCCTCACCGATCCGGTGAAGGTCTGGTTGTCGAGCGGTGCCGGCGATCTGTGGCTCGATCTGGAACCCGGCATGTGGCCGCGTGTCGCCGAGGACGTCACGAAGTACGTGCGCGACGCGCTGGAGGCCACCGAGGACCTCACGATGCCCCGCTACGCCCGCACCCTCGTCCGGCGCCAGCAGCTCCAGGACGAGATGGCCGCGATGTTCGCCGACGTCGACGTGTGGCTCACCCCCACCACCGCCGTGCCGGCGTTCGCCGCCGAGGGCCCTCCGGCGCTCACCATCGCCGGGCGGGAGGTCGGGCCCGCGATGTCGACGCCCTTCACGATGCTCTCGAACCTCACGAGCGGCCCCGCCTGTTCGGTGCCCGCCGGGCTGACGAGCGACGGGCTGCCGGTGGGGCTGCAGATCATGGGCCGGCGTCACGCCGACGAGGTCGTCCTCCGCCTGGCACGGATCTTCGAGCAGGTCCGCCCCTGGCCCCTCCGGGCGCCGAGGCCCTGAACGAGGGACCAGGGAGACACGATGGCGAACCTGGCTCGGAGCTGGTCGGCGGTCTGGGACCGGTCGGTGCACCTGCCGACCTGGTTGCGGGTGGTGCTGGCCGCGCTGTCGCTCGTCGTCGTCGGGGTGCTCGTCCTCGCCGTGCCGGTCCTCCTGCTCCGGGGGTGCGGCGAGGTGATCGGCGACATGCTGGGCGACTGAGCGGCGCCGGGCGCGTGCGACGCCGTGCGCCTACTGCGGCTGGGTGACGTCGAGGCCCGCCATCGGGCCGACGACGAAGGTGGCGGGGGCCTTCACGCCGGCGTCACCGACGGCAGCGAGCGTGCTGCGCGTGATCTCCTGCTGATCGGTGGTGGCCCACCGCACCGCGGTGACCGGCGTGTCGGGTGCGAGACCGCCCGCGATGAGTCGTGCGGCGATCTCACCGATGCGGGCCGCGGCCATCAGCACGACGATGGTGCCGCCCACCCGGGCGATCGCCTCCCAGTCGACCTCGGTGGCGCTGTCGGGCGACTGGTGTCCGGTGACGACGGTGAAGGAGAACACCTCGTGGCGCAGCGTGAGCGGCACGCCCGCCATCGCCGGGGCGGCGAGCGCGGAGGAGATGCCCGGCACGATCTCGAACGGCACGCCCGCGGCGGCGAGCGCCATCGCCTCCTCCCCGCCGCGTGCGAACACGAACGGGTCGCCGCCCTTGAGGCGCACGACCTCTTGACCGGCGCGACCCCGCTCGACGAGCAGCGCGTTGATCGCGTCCTGGGACACCGGCGCGTCGCCCGGTGCCTTGCCGACGTTGATGCGTTCGGCCGCCGGTGGGGCGAGGTCGAGGATCGCGCTCCCCGCGAGACGGTCGTGGACCACGACCTCGCAGCGGCCGAGGACCTCGGCGCCACGCACGGTCAGCAGCCCGGGGTCACCTGGGCCTGCGCCCACGAGGTACACCGTCACCGCTGCTGGGCTCCGCGAATCGCCGTCACCCGGCCATTGTGGCGCGCGCACCCCCTCGCCCGACAGACCCTCGGGAACGGGTCGAAGGCCCCTGGCAGCGCGGGAGGGTCGGGCGCATGGTGGTGGCATGAGGAGCATCGACCGCGTGACCATGCTGTCCGCCGAACAGATCGCCGACCTCCCCGAGACGCCGCTCGGCTCCCTCGAGGGGATCACCAACCGGGTGCTGTGGCGGGATGCGACGTCGATGGCCGGGGTGATGACCGTGCACGCCGGCCACCAGCTCGGCGCCCACACCCACCGGGTGAACCATCACCACTTCTGGGTGCTGGAGGGGGAGGCGGTGGTGCTCGGCGCCATCGTGCGGCCGGGCAGCTACGTGCACATTCCCGCGGGTGTCGAGCACGACGTCGACGCGCGTGAGACCGAGGGCTGCACCGTCTTCTACCTCTACCTGACGCCGGGAGGCTGAACGCCGAGCACCCGGCCGGGCCGATGGGGGACGGCCCCCGGCGGGGCTGACATCCTGTCGGGCATGGAGCTGCCCCTCACACCTCTCGACCTGCTCGAACGCGCCCGCCGTCTCTTCCCCGATCGGGTCGGGGTGGTCGACGGCGAGATCCGTCGCACCTACCGCGAGTTCGCGGGACGGGCGCACCGACTCGGCCGGGCGCTGCGCGACGAGTTCGGGGTCGAGCCGGGCGATCGGGTCGCCTGGTTGTGCGGCAACACGTCGGAGTTGCTCGAGGCGTACTTCGGGGTGCTGCTCGCCGGCGCCGTGCTCGCGCCCCTCAACATCCGCATGTCGGCGGCCGAGCTGCGGTTCTGCCTCGACGACTCCGGGGCCACGCTCCTGTTCCGCCACCCCGACCAGGTCGACCCCGGGCACCCCGTACCCACGGTGATGATCGGGGAGGAGTACGAGGCGCTCCTCGCCCGCCAGCCCGACGAGCTGCTCCCGTCGCCGGTGACCGACGAGAACCAGGTCGCCGAGCTCTTCTACACCTCGGGCTCCACCGGCAACCCGAAGGGGGTGCTGCTCACCCACCGCGCGCTGTACCTCCACGCGATCCACTCGGCACTCACGAACGGGCTGTCGGGCGACGACGTGATCCTCCACACGATCCCCCTCTTCCACGTGAACGGATGGGGGACGCCCCACTACGTGACGGGGCTCGGCGGGGTGCACGTCATGCTCCACCGGTTCGACCCGGCCGAGGTGCTCCGGCTGATCGAGGCCGAGGGTGTCACCCGGCTGTTCCTCGTCCCGACGATGGCCCGCACACTCCTCGACCACCCGGCGATGGCGACCACCGACGTGTCGTCGCTCGTCCAGGTCTCGGTCGGCGGCGCGCCGTCGGGACCCGAACTGCTCGCCGAGCTCGAGGAGGCGTTCGGCTGCACGACGATCTCCGGATACGGGATGACCGAGTCGGCGCCCACGCTGACACGGTCGCTCGACAAGCCCGGCGAGCCCCCGTCTCGCGAGCGGCGGGCCACCACCGGCCTGCCCATCCTCGGCGCCGACGTCCGGGTGTTCGACGAGCACGATCGGGAGGTGCCGTGGGACGGCGTCACCCAGGGTGAGATCGTCGCCCGGTCGAACCACGTGATGCTCGGCTACTGGAACCGGCCCGAGGAGACGGCCGAGGCCCTGCGCGGTGGCTGGCTGCGCACCGGCGACGTCGCGGTGGTCGACCCCGACGGGTACCTCACCATCGTCGACCGCAAGAAGGACATCATCGTGTCGGGCGGCGAGAACGTCTCGTCGGTGCAGGTCGAGAAGGCGATCGCCGCCCATCCCGACGTCGTCGAGGTCGCGGTCGTGGGCGTGCCCGACGAGCGATGGGGAGAGGCGGTGAAGGCATGGGTCGCCCTCCGGGCGGGCTCGACCGTCGGGGAGGACGAGCTGCGGGCCTGGGTGCGGGAACGCCTCGCCGGCTTCAAGGTGCCGAAGCACTGGGCGTTCGTCGACGAGCTGCCGAAGGGCGGCACCGGAAAGATCCAGAAGGTCGAGCTCCGCCGCCGCGGCTGAGCGGGGTCAGGCGGCGGTGTGGGCCTCGCCGGTCTGGACCCGCCAGAGGGCCGCGTAGAGGCCGCCGAGGGCGACGAGCTCGTCGTGGGTGCCGGACTCCACGATGCGGCCCCGCTCCATGACGTGGATCCGGTCGGCGTGGCGGATGGTGGAGAGTCGGTGGGCGATCACGATCGTGGTGCGATCGGTCGAGACGTGCTCGATCGAGCGTTGGATCGCGGCCTCGGTCTCGTTGTCGACCGCCGAGGTGGCCTCGTCGAGCACGAGGATCGCCGGGTCGCGCAGGATCGCCCGGGCGAGGGTGAGGCGCTGGCGCTGTCCGCCCGAGAGCTTCTGGCCCCGCTCGCCGACGATGGTGTCGTACCCGAGGGGCATCGCCTCGATGAACTCGTGGGCCTCGGCGAGCTCGGCGGCGCGTCGCACCTCCTCGTCGGTGGCGTCGGGGCGGCCGTAGGTGAGGTTCTCCCGCACGGTGCCGTGGAAGAGGAACACGTCCTGGGGCACGAACCCCATGGCGTGGCGCAGCGAGGAGAAGGTGAGCTCGTCGATCGGGTGACCGTCGATGGTGATGCGCCCCGAGGTCGGCTCGTAGAGGCGCAGGAGCAGCTTGACGAGGGTGGACTTGCCCGAACCGGTGGCGCCGACCACGGCGTGGGTCTCGCCCGCGGGGATCTCGAGGGTGATCGAGTCGAGCACGTCGTCGGTCGAGGAGTTGTAGCGGAACGACACGTTCTCGAAACGGATCGCGCCCTCCACCGGCGTGGGCAGCTCGCGGGTGCCGGGGAGGATCGAGGGCTCGGCCTCCATCAGTCCGAAGATGCGACGGCACGACGCCATCGCCCGCTGGTAGAGGTCGAGGGTCTCGCCGAGGTCGGTGAGGGGCCAGAGCAGCCGCTGGGTCATGTAGACGAGGACCGAGAACAGGCCGATGGCGAGGTCGCCCCTGAGCGCCGCACGGCCGCCGACGATGAGGGTCATCGTGAACCCGGCGAGCACCGCGGTACGGATGAGGGGCCGGAACGCCGTGGAGAGGCGGATCGCGTCGCGGTTCACCCGCTGGTAGTGGGCGCTCTCGGCCTCGACGCGGGCGACCTCCCGCTCCTCGGCGCTGAACGCCTTGATCGTGGCGATGCCTCCGATGCCGTTGGTGAGGGCGTCGCCGATGGCGCCCGCGGCCCGTCGCACCTTCGCGTACCGGGGTTCCAGACGCTGCTGGTAGATGAGCGAGCCGGCGACGATGACCGGGATCGGGACGAACGCGAGGGCCATGAGCAGCGGTGAGATGAGGAAGAACGCGAGGCCGACGAACACGACGTTGGCCGCGGTGATGATGATCTTGTGCGGGCCCATGTCGAGGAACCGCTCGAGCTGGTTGACGTCCTCGTTGAGGATCGTCATCAGCCCGCCCGAGGTCTGGTCCTCGAAGTAGGCGACCTCGAGGTCCTGCACCGTGCGGTAGGCGTCCATGCGGGCGTCGTGCTCGATGGCCTGGGCGAGGTTCCGCCACGTGAGCACGGCGAGGTACTCGGTGCTCGACTCCAGCAACCAGGCGATGGCGTTGATGACCACGAGGATCGTCAGCTGGTCGAAGCGATCCTCGACCCCGAACACCCGGCCGACGAAGCTCGTCTCGGCGTTCACGACGACGTCGACGGCGGCGCCGATCAACAGCTCGGGCGCGATGTCGCAGAGCTTGTTGACGAGCGACATGACGATGGCGAACACCGCCCGTCCGCGGTGGCCCTTCGCGTAGCGCCACAGCGTGCGGAGCGGCGGGTCGCTGGACAAGGGGACCGTCGAGGCGGGGTTGCTCATGGAGTGACCATACGGGCGCGCCCCGCCTGGATTCGAGCCGGTACCGCGTCGCTCAGGTGTCGGTGAGCGGCAGGTAGAGCTCGGTGCGCAGCGTGGCCGGGTCGGTGTCGGGGGTGGGTTGGGTGACGTAGACCTCCCAGAACGACTCGGCGGGCGAGAGGCCCTCCTCGACGGCCCACGTCGTGAGCCGGTCCCACGACGCGGCGAGGTGGTCGTAGCTGCCGAGGTGGACGAGGTGTGCGGCGCGTCCACCCGGCAGCACGCCGGGGCGGACCTCGCCCGCGGGCTCGACGGGCGCCGCGGTGGGGAATCCGACCTCGAGGTCGACGTCGGCGCCGGGCGGCCTGCGGTAGAAGGCGAAGGCCGGGCCGGCGATCGCCGCGCCCTGCGTGGCGACGACCTGGGCGAGTGTGGGGAAGGCACGGTCGAAGAACTGGGGGAGCGACGCCGCGTCGACGACCCCCGGGATCACCGCGGTGGGCCGCTCGACGAGCTCGACGACGGTCGGTTCGGTGTGGCTGTGATCGTTCATGGTGGTGTCGACTCCATTTCGCGCCGGGATTCATCGCGACCGTTGGCGCGCGCGTCGGCCGCGGTCGGTGCGTCGCGCTACCCCTCGCTGATGAGGCGGGCCAGCTCCTCGAGGATCGGTTCGATCGGTGGGGCGGCGGTGCCGTCCATCGAGTCGAGCGAGACGAGGACGAGGGTGTCGATGGCTCGGGGCTCGACGGCGACGGCCATCGTGCAGAGGGGACCGTCGTCGGGCTGGACGATCGCCTGGAGGAAGCCGCTGCGGTCGCGGTAGGTGACGTCGCCGATCGTCTCGAGCGCGTCGTGCACCCGCATGAACGCCTCGGGGCCGGGAGCCTCGACGACGATCGCCCCGTCGGCGCGCACTTCGGTGGTGGGCGGCGGGTCGGGCGGCGGCGGGGGCGCCGGCGGGGCCGACTCGGCGTGGACGGGGGCGGTGAGCAGGGCGTAGGCGGCGGTGAGCTCGGCCGCGCGCGCGGTGGCCGTGGGGTCCTGGCGTGCGATGTCGGGATGGTGGCGTCGCATCAACGCGCGGTAGGCGCGCCGGATCTCGTCGCGTGACGCGTCGACCGACACGCCGAGCACGGCCCGAGCCTCCCTGGGGTCCCTCACCCGTTGGACGCTACCGCGCCGGGTTCCTAGCCTGACCGCCACACGACACCCAGGGGGAGCGATGCCAGGACGACTCGACGGCAAGCGGGCGGTGGTGGTCGGGGCGGGACAGACGCCCGGCGAGACCATCGGCAACGGCCGGGCCACGGCGCTCGTGTTCGCCCGCGAGGGCGCGCACGTGGTCGTCGTCGACCGTCACGAGGGCTCGGCCCGTGAGACGGCCGAGGCCGTCGCCGCCGAGGGCGGTCGGGCGGAGGTCGTGGTGGCCGACATCGCCGACGAGGACGCGGTGCGTCGCCTGGTGGCCGAGTCGGTCGAGATCCTCGGCGGCATCGACGTGCTCCACAACAACGTCGGCATCGGCGCCGGCGACTCCACGCCCCACCGGCTCGAGGCCGAGGCGTGGGACCGGATCATGGACGTCAACCTGCGGGCGATGTGGCTGACCTGCAAGCACGTCGTCCCGCACATGCGTGAGCAGGGCGGCGGGGCGATCGTCAACATCTCCTCGACCGCCGCGATCATGGCCGCGAACACCCTCACCGCCTACAAGATCTCCAAGGCCGGGGTGAACGCGTTGACCCAGGCGCTCGCGTCGTCGAACGCGAAGTACGGCATCCGCGCGAACGCGATCATGCCGGGCCTCATGGACACGCCGATGGCGGTCGACGCCCAGGCGCGGGCGACCGGACGTCCCCGCGAGGAGCTCGCCGCGATGCGGTCGAGCCGGGTGCCGATGGGGCACATGGGCACGGCGTGGGACGTCGCCCATGCCGCGCTGTTCCTCGCGTCCGACGAGGCGCGGTTCATCAGCGGGGTGGTCCTGCCCGTCGACGGCGCCCAGCACACCCAGGTGGGCTGAGCACCGTCGGCGAGACCACGGCGATCAGCCGCGGGTGACGGGGATCCGCTTGGCCTCGGCCTGCCCGCGATCCATGGGCAGCCGCACCTCGAGGATCCCGTCCTCGTAGCTCGCGGTGACGTCCTGCTCGGTGACGCCCGCGGGGAGGGGGATGGTGCGGGTGAACGCTCCGTAGCGGAACTCGGAGCGGAACCCCTTCTTCTCCTCCACCTTCGACTCCTGGCGACGCTCGGCCTTGATGCGGAGCGTGCCGTCGGCGACGGTGACCTCCACGTCGCGCTCGGGGTCGATCCCGGGCATCTCGGCCCGGACGATCATCATTCCCTCTTCCTCGTACTCCTCGACCAGGGGCAGGTTCTCCTCGAGCGAACCCCAGCTCTCGGGCCAGTCGAAGAGCCGCCGGCCGAAGAACGACTCCGGCCAGTCGAGATCGGACCGTGTCCGACGGATCAACGACATAGCAAAACCTCCTTCGTCGATGTGTGATCGGTCGACGGAGGCCGGGACCGGGGAGGCCGCCGGCCTCCATCTCCAAGTGAACCGCCTCGTTCGCGCGATTCACAAGGGACCAAGGTCACCTCGCGTGCCGGTCGGCGTCAGACGCGGTCGAGGAGCAGGCTCTGGACCGCCCGACCGATGCGACCGTCGCGGTCGTACATCGCGCTCTCGGCGAGGCCGACTCCCCGGTCGGTCGGGTGGGTGACCGCTGCGAGGGCGACCCACTCGCCGACCGGTGGGCGGGTGACGTGCACGCTGAGGTCGGGGTTGATGAAGAGCCACTCGCCCCGGGGGAGCGACCACGACAGCCCGTTGCCGTAATCCGACGCGGCGGCGAGCCGCATCATCGGGGTGGGTTCCTCGCCCGCCACCACCGGCACGCGGAGCCGGATCCAGGCGGTGCCGGGGCCGGGCCGATCGAAGCCGCCCTCGACGAACCGGATCTCACAGCCCTCGACGGCGAAGGAGGGCCCGTCGTGGCGGCGCCCGGGGAACTCGAGGATCTGGCCGTGCTCGGGTCCGAGGGGTGGCGGATCGTCGGGGAGGGTGTCGTCGGGGACCGGGAGGTCGGCGATCCGGATGCGGAGCGCCGTGCACCGCACGACCTCGGTGCCATCGATCGTGAGCAGCGACGCCTGGGCGAGCTGCACCTTGCGACCGGGTCGCAACACCGCGGTCTCGACGGAGAGCGGGGCGAGCGGCACCGGCCGCAGCAGCTCGAAGGTGAGCCGGGCGATCTGCACCTCACCCGGGGCGTCGAGTCGCTCGATGGCCCTCGTCAGCAGAGCGGACGGTGCGCCGCCGTGTTGGGCGCCCGCCTCCCACGGCCCGGTGGTGAGCGGGGAGGGGACGAAGCGGTCGCCGTCGGTGTCGTAGAGCGCGTCGGGCATGGCCCGCACGCTAGTGGGGGCCTGCCGGTGGGCCCGTTCCCCGAGGTGTCGGAGGAGCCGCCCCGTAGGATCGGGACCAACCGCGACGAGACGGAGGGGAACGATGAGCGACGACGCCCTGCGAGCACTGGTCGAGTCGAGTTCCAAGGGGGTGCTCGTCACGATCAAGCGGGACGGTCGCCCGCAGCTCTCGAACGTGCTCTACGCGGTGTCCGGCGGCGTGGTGCGCGTGTCGGTCACCGACGACCGGGCCAAGACCCGCAACCTGCGACGCGACCCACGTGCGAGCCTCTATGTGACGAGCGACGACTTCTGGTCCTACACCGTCGTCGAGGGCACGGCCGAGCTGTCGGAGGTGGCGGCGGCCCCCGACGACGCCGCGGTCGACGAGCTCGTCGAGCTCTACCGCGCCCTTCAGGGTGAGCACCCCGACTGGGACGACTACCGGGCGGCGATGGTGCGGGACCGCCGCCTCGTCGTGCGACTGCCCGTCGAGCGGGTCTACGGCATCGCCCGGGGCTGAGGGGCGCTCACCCAGCGCGCCACCACCACGCCGGCGAGCAGGCCCGCGAGGTGGCTCTCCCACGACACGCCCGGCGTGCCCGGCAACGCGCCCCATACGAGCCCGCCGTAGAGGAGCACCGCGATGACCGCCAGCACGACCGACCGCAGGCGCCGCTCGAAGACCCCTGCGGCCACCAGGTAGCCGAAGAAGCCGAACACGACGCCGCTCGCGCCGAGGTGGATGGCCGAGCGCCCGAAGACCCACACCCCCAGGCCGCCGAGCACCGTGACACCGACGGCGACGGTGACGAGGCGGCGGAGGCCCTTCAGGGCGATGAGTGCGCCGAGGACGAGCAACGGGACGGTGTTCGCGAGGAGGTGCCCGAACCCCGCGTGGAGAAGCGGTGCGAGCGCGACGCCGGTGAGCCCGTCGAGGGTCCTCGGCACGATGCCGAACCGGTCGAGGTCGCCGTCGAACGCCAGTTGATCGGCGCCTTCTGCGACCCACATGGTGGTCACGCCGCCGAGCAGGACCGTGAAGGGGTTGGCACGACGGGCCGGGGCGCGGCCGGATCGATCGAGCTCGTTCACCACCGCGCCTCCATCACCCGAGCCTACGGCGACGGTGGGTAGTCTTCGCCGATGCGTCGAGCCTTCACCCTCTGTGTCGTGCTGCTCGCACTCCTCGTCGGGGCGTGCGGCGACGACGACACCGCTGACCCCTCCGGCACCACGACCTCCACCGAGCCGGGCGGCCTCACCGGGTCGGACTCCGACGGCGAATCGGGCGACGGCGGTGGCGACGACACGACCGACGACGCCACCGACGATGCCGCGGCAGCGTGTGAGGCCGCGGCCCGCGACGCCCTGCCCGCCCAGGCGGCCCGGTCGTTCCCCGACAACTCGCACAACACCTGGGCGGTCGCCGACTCGTTCACCGACGCGGCGGGCCTGGCCGTCGTCGAGGCGGTGCCGTCTCCCGACGACGTCGGCTACCCGAGCTTCCGCTTCGTGTCCCGGTGCGACGGCGACGAGGTGGTCCTGCTCGGCGCCTACGCCCTCGACGGCGGTTGGGTGCTGCTCTTCACCACCGACGCGCCCGGCGCCTCCGACCTCGCGGCCGAGGGTTGAGCCGCCCCTCCGTGGTCACACCACGGAGGGGATGACGGCCTCGACGACCGAGGGCCCGCGGCGCTCGAGGGCCGCCGCGAACTGCTCGTTGAACTCCTCGGCGGTGGTGGCTCGGGTGGCGTGAAGGCCCATGCCCCGGGCGAGCGAGGTGAAGTCGAGGGTCGGGTGGCCGATGTCGAGCATCGCCCGCGCCTTGGGACCGCCCGCGGTGGCCCCGACCCGGTTCAGCTCCATGTTCAGCACCGCGTACGACGCGTTGTTGAAGAGCACGGTGACGACGTCGAGCTCCTCGCGGGCCATCGTCCACCACGCCTGCAGCGTGTACATCGCCGAGCCGTCCGCCTGCAGCGCGACGACCTTGCGGCCGGGGGCGGCGATGGCTGCCCCGACCGCGACCGGCAGGCCCTGACCGATGGCGCCGCCGGTGAGGCACAGCCAATCGTGGCGGGGCGCGCCGGCCGTGTGGCCAGCGGCGAAGAGCCCCGAGGTGTTGCCCTCGTCGGACACGATGGCCCCCTCGGGGAGCAAGGCCCCGATGGCCCGGCACACCGAGTCGGCGGTGAGCTCACCGGTGGGCAGTTCGGGGCGGACCGGCTCCTGGAGGGTCTCGGTCCCGGGTTCGGCACCGACCGCGGCCGCCAGCTCGGTGAGCGCCTGGAGCGGGTCGCCCGCCGTGCCGACCAGTGTGTGGACCGTGCAACCCTCGGGCACGAGGTCGCTCGCCTTGCCGGGATAGGCGAAGAACGAGACCGGTGACTTCGAGTCGACGAGGATGAGGTGGCGCAGCCCCTCGAGCTGGTGGGCGGCGAACTCGGCGAGGTAGGCGAGCCGCTCGACCGGCGGCACGCCGGCGCCACGCTCGAGGCGGGTGGGGAACGTCTCGGCGAGCAGCTTCGCCCCGGTCGTGTTGGCGATTCGGGAGGCCTGGACGAGCGCTTCCGCGCGACCGGCCCGGCCGCCGACGAAGAGCGCGGCCGGTTCGCCCGAGCGGAGGGCATCGGCCACCCGGGCGACGACCGCGTCGGCGACCGGTTCGGGCACCCTCGGCGGCAGGGGCGGGGCGGGCTCGGCGCCCTCGGTCCAGCACACGTCGGCGGGGAGGATGTGGGTGACGACCTGGGCGGGTGGGCCGGTCGCGACTTGCACGGCCTCCGCCGCGTCGGCAGCGATGGCCCCGACGCTGGTCGACGTGCGGATCCACGACGAGACGTTGCGGGCCACCGTCTCGATGTCGGACTCGAGCTGGGCGTCGTACTGCTTGTGGTAGGTGGCGTGGTCGCCGACGATGTTGACGACCGGCGTGTGGCCCTTCCGAGCGTTGTGCAGGTTGGCGAGCCCGTTGCCGAGTCCCGGGCCGAGGTGGAGGAGCACCGCGGCGGGCTTGCCGGCGATCCGGGCGTAGCCGTCGGCCGCGCCGGTGGCGACCCCCTCGAAGAGCGCGAGGACGCCCCGCATCTCGGGCACGTCGTCGAGCGCGGCGACGAAGTGCATCTCGGAGGTGCCGGGGTTCATGAAGCACACCTCGACGCCGGCGTCGACGAGGGTGCGGATGAGCGCGTTGGCTCCGTTCACGGGATGCTCCTGGGGGTCTCAGTCGAAGATCGCGCCGGGGTTCAGGACCCCGGCCGGGTCGAAGACGGACTTGATGCGGCGCATGAGGTCGAGTGTGGCGGGGTCCTCGAGCTCGGCCAGGTGGGCCTTCTTCGCCCGACCGATGCCGTGCTCGCCCGACACCGCGCCGCCCATCGCGACGCCGGCCGCGAGGATGCCGTGGATCGTCGCGTGGCACGCCTCGGGGTCGGGTTGGAAGACCGAGAGGTGCACGTTGCCGTCGCCCGCGTGGCCGCACCCGACGACGAACGACCCGTGCTCGTTTGCGACCTCCTGGCAGCGGGCGAGGTACTCGGGGATGCGTGCCCGGGGGACGACGACGTCGATGATCTCGTGAGCGCCGGCCGCCTTCGCCGTCCAGAACGCCTTCTCGCGGGCCTCGACCATCGCCGCGCCGGCGCCGGGGGGCAGCACGTAGACGTCGAGCCCGCCGTTCGCGCTACAGAGGTCGGCGAGGATCGCGGTGTCCTCCTCGACCCGGTTCTCGAGGTGGCTCTCGAGCACGACGAGGAGGTACGCCGTGGCCGCCTCCTGCACGTCGGCCGCCACGCCGAGCTCGAGGTTCGCGGCGCCGGTGATCGCCCCCATCGTCAGCACGTCGATGTACTCGAGGATCGACGGCTGGAGCCCCGAGGCGACGATGCGGGGGATCACCGTCGCGAGCTGGTCGAGCTCGGCGAACGGCACGAGCACCGTCGCGCCGTGGGGGAGGCGGGGGTGGAGGCGCAGGATCGCCTCGGTGGCGACGGCGAGGGTGCCCTCGGACCCGATGATCAGCTGCGTGAGGTCGTAGCCCGAGGAGACCTTCACGAACCGTCCACCGGTGCGGAGCACCTCGCCGGTGCCGAGCACCGCGGTGAGCCCGAGCACCTGGTGGCGGGTGACGCCGTAGCGGACGGCCCGCATGCCGCCGGCGTTGGTGGCGACGTTGCCGCCGATGCTCGCCGAGTTCTCGCCCGGCTGGACGGGGTAGCGCAGCCCGAGCGGGGCGAGGGCCTCGTCGAGGTCGTGGAGGGTGACGCCGGGCTGGACGACCGCGACCTGGTTGTCGACGTCGATCTCGAGGATCGAGCGCATGCGGTCGAACGAGACGACGATCCCGTCGGGGTGGGGGAGGCAGGCGCCCGACAGGCCCGTGCCCGATCCGCGGGCCGTGACCGGTACGCCGTTGGCGCTCGCCCACGAGACGATCGCGGCGACGTCGGCGGTGCTGCCCGGCCGGACGACCGCCGCGGGGCGGACCGCCTCGATGCCCAGCGCCTCGTCGTGGGTGAGATCTTCGGGGATCGCGTCGCCGGTCAGGACGTGTGCGTCCCCGAGCAGCCCGACGAGGGCCGCCGACAGCTCTCCGATCTCCATGGTCACCTCCCGCGGCCCCGGTGCCGCACCGACGCACCGGAGCCTAGTGACCCCTGTCGGGACGACGATCGCCCCCACCACCGAACTTGCGTCACTTCCGGGCGGATAGCGCCCGGATCTGACGCAGGTTCGTCGTCGCCGGTTGTGGTGGCGCCCTCGGCAGGACTCGAACCTGCGCACACGGCTCCGGAGGCCGATGCTCTA
>CAZAVX010000029.1:0-28533 GCA_964488835.1 uncultured Iamiaceae bacterium
GGCCGAGATCGAGGGCGAGATGGGCGACAGCCACGTCGGCCTCCAGGCCCGGCTCATGTCCCAGGCGTTGCGCAAGCTCACCGCCAACCTCAACAAGTCGAAGACCATCTGCATCTTCATCAACCAGCTGCGGGAGAAGATCGGGGTCATGTTCGGCTCGCCCGAGACCACCCCCGGCGGCCGGGCGCTGAAGTTCTACTCGTCGGTGCGCATCGACATCCGCCGCATCGAGTCGATCAAGGACGGCGTCGAGGTGGTGGGCAACCGCACCCGCACCAAGATCGTGAAGAACAAGGTGGCCCCGCCGTTCAAACAGGCCGAGTTCGACATCATGTACGGCAAGGGCATCAGCCGTGAGGGGTCGGTGCTCGACCTCGGCGTCGACCTCGGCATCATCAAGAAGTCGGGTGCCTGGTACACCTACGAGGGCGAGCAGCTCGGCCAGGGTCGTGAGAACGCCAAGGCGTTCCTCCACGACAACCCCGAGATCATGGTCGAGATCTCCGAGCGGGTGCGCACCAAGGTGGGCATCGGCGTCACCGACGCCGAAGCGTCCGACGCCGACGACGGTGGCGATCTCGTCGACGTGCTCGCCGACTCCGACGACGAGCCCATCACCCTCGACGACTGAGTCGTCGGAAATTCGTCCGGACGGGTTTGGCCGGGCGATCGGGTGGGTACCAACTGCGGCGTCACCCCCGAATCCGCCCGTTCGAGGGTGACGCCCCCCCAACCGGGCCCTGACCCACCCCAGGGCTCAGCCGCCGCCGGCCGTGTGCTCCGCACCGGCCGGCGGTGCCGCGTCCGGAGTCACCTAGCCTCGGCTCCGTGAGCGAACTCCCGTCCCTCCGTGGCCGCACGGTGGTCATCACCGGCGGCAACTCGGGCATCGGCCTCGAGACCGCCGCCGCGCTGGCCGGCGCGGGCGCCCGGGTCGTCATCACCGCCCGTGATCTCGCCAAGGGCGCGCGAGCCTGTGCCGAGATCCGGCGACGCACCGGCGTCGAGGTCGAGCTCGTGCACCTCGACCTGGCCGACCTCGACTCGGTGCAGCACTGCGCCGCCGAGTTGCTCGACACGCTCGGCCCGCTCCACGTCCTGATCTGCAATGCCGGGCTCACCCTGTCGCGGCGATCCGAGACCGCGCAGGGGTTCGAGTACCTGTTCGGTGTGAACCACCTCGGGCACTTCCTGCTCGTCGATCTGCTGCGTGTCCGCCTCGTCGAGAGCGCGCCGGCACGGATCGTCGTCGTGTCCTCCGACATGCACCGCCTCGCCCGTCGCGGTCTCCACTTCGACGACCTCCAGACCACCCGGCGCTACCTGAGCTTCCTCGTGTACAGCCGCACGAAGCTCGCGAACGTGCTGTTCACCCGCGAGCTGGCGCGACGGCTCGACGGAACCGGCGTGACGGCCAACGCCGTGCACCCGGGCCTCGTGAAGACGAACTTCGGCGGCGAGGGCGACACCCGCATCACCCAGCGGGTCGTGCGATCGCTACCCCGGCGGTTCGCGCTCGACGCCGCGCAGGGCGCCGGCACCGTCATCCACCTCGCCACGGCCGACGAGGTGGCAGGCCAGACCGGTGGCTACTGGGTGAACCGCCGCCGGGTCGAACCGTCGAGGGCCGCCCGCGACGACGCGGCCGCCGAACGCCTGTGGCAGGTCAGCGAGGAACTGATCTCCGAGCTCGCGCCACCCCCCTGATCCGGCGCCCGTGAGTGTCGGGGGACGGCCGCCGCCACCTACGCTGGTGCGATGGCCCGCTCCTATGTCGTCCGCACCTACGGGTGCCAGATGAACGAGCACGACTCCGAACGCATCGCCGGGCTCCTCGAGGCCGACGGGCTCGTCCCCGCCGCGAGCGAGGAGGAGGCCGACGTCGTCGTCCTCAACACCTGCTGCATCCGTGAGAACGCCGACAACAAGCTCTACGGCAAGCTCGGTCACCTGAAGGCCCTGAAGGCCGAGCGCCCCGACCTCGAGATCGTCGTCGGCGGCTGCCTCGCCCAGAAGGACCAGCACCTCATCCGCGAGCGGGCGCCGCACGTCGACGTCGTGTTCGGCACCCACAACGTCGGCCGAGCCGCCGAGCTGCTCCGCGAAGCCCGCGAGCACGGCCCGATCACCGAGATCCTCACCCAGGGCGCGCTCGACGACGCCGAGTCGTTCCCCTCGGCCCTGCCGGTGAAGCGCGAGGTCGACTACGCCGCCTGGGTCACCATCCAGGTGGGCTGTGACAACTCCTGTGCGTTCTGCATCGTGCCGTCGGTGCGAGGGGCCGAGGCGAGCCGTCCCTTCGGCGACCTGGTGGCCGAGGTCGAGCGGCTCGTCGCCGACGGGGTCGTCGAGGTCACACTCCTCGGACAGAACGTGAACTCCTACGGGCGCGACCTCACCACCCGCCTGCGCACGGCCGAACCCGACCTCGACGACGACAGCCTCCTCGCCGGACACGAGTGGGCCGCCGACCCCAGGCGCCGCCCCCGACCGTTGTTCGCCGATCTCCTCAGGGCGGTCGGGTCGGTCGAGGGCATCCGACGGGTGCGCTACACCAGCCCGCACCCGAAGGACCTGCGCCCCGAGACCATCGCGGCGATGGCCGACACGCCCGCGGTGTGCGAACACCTCCACCTGCCGCTCCAGTCGGGCAGCGACACCATCCTCGCCGCGATGCACCGCGGGTACACCGCCGAGCGCTACCTCGAGAAGCTGCGGGCCGCCCGGGAGGGCATCGACGATCTCGCGGTGAGCACCGACATCATCGTCGGGTTCCCCGGCGAGACCGAGGCCGACTTCGAACGCACCCTCGAGGTCACCGCCGAAGCGGCCTACGACTCGGCCTACACGTTCATCTTCTCGCCTCGTGAGGGCACCGAAGCGGCCCGGTTCACCGACCGGTTCGTCCCCCACGCGACCTGCGTCGAGCGCTTCGAGCGCCTCCGGCACGTCGTCGAGCGGTCGGCGCTCCGCCACAACCGGGCGCGGATCGGTCGCGACGAGGAGGTCGTCGTCGAAGGGCCCTCCAAGCGCGACGCCGCGGTGCTCACCGGGCGCACCCGCCAGAACCGACTCGTCCACTTCCCGGTGAGCCAGCCGCTGCGTGCCGGCACCCTCGCCACCGTCACCGTCACCGACGCCGCCGCCCACCACCTCCGCGGCGAGCTGCGCGAGGTGCTCGCCACCCCGCGTCACCGCACCCGTATCCCCGTCGTCGCCGGCTGAGATGCAGCAGCTCCAGCTGCCCGACCCGGTCCGCGAGTTGGTCGGCGACGACGAGCTCGTACCGATCGCCGTGGGTCGATCCGCGGCCGCGACGTTACGCTGTGTGAGCGGCGACGGCGACCGCATCCTCAAGGTGCAAGCCGTCGACCCGCTGGGGACCAGCCTGGTGGGGGAGGGGGACCGCATGCGGTGGCTCGCCCCGCACGTCCCGGTGCCCGCCGTGCTCGCGAGCGGCTCCGACGGCTCGACCGAATGGCTCCTCACTGCCGCGCTCCCGGGCACCGACGCCACCGATCCGCTGCACCACGTGGATCCCGAACAGCTCGTCCGCACCCTCGGCGCCGGGCTGCGGCGCTTCCACGACGCCACACCCGTCGAGGGCTGCCCGTTCGACGCCCGGACCGCCACCGACCTCGACCGGGCGGGCGATCGCGTGCGGGGCGACAGGGTCGACGCCGACGGCTTCGGCGCGCTCTACCACGGGCTCAGCGCGGCCGAGCTCTACGAGACCATTCGCTCGCTCGCCCCACCGCCCGACGACGACCTCGTCGTGCTCCACGGCGACTACTGCGTGCCGAACGTCGTGCTCGACGAGGGCACCATCACGGGGTACGTCGACCTCGGTCGCTGCGGTGTCGGCGACCGCCACCGGGACCTCGCCATCGCGTGCCGGAGCATCGGCCTGAACTTCGGCGGCCACGCGGCCGGGGTCTTCCTCGACGCCTACGGCATCGAGCGGCCCGACCTGTCGAGGATCGACTACTTCGTCATGCTCGACGAGCTCTTCTGAGCGATGGCGCCCCCGCCCCCGGCCCCGCCCCCGACAGCGCGTCGCCCGCTGGCCATCGTCGGCACCACGGCCTCGGGCAAGTCGGCCCTGGCGCTCGAGATCGCCCGCCGGGTCGCGGAGGTCGAGCTGGTGTCGGTCGACTCGATGCAGGTGTACCGGCGCATGGACATCGGGACGGCGAAGCCGACCCCTGCCGAGCAGGCGGAGGTGCCCCACCACGGCATCGACCTCGTCGAACCCTGGGAAGAGTTCACCGTCGCCCAGTTCCAGACGGCGATCCGCTCGGCGATCGCCGACGTGGAGGCTCGCGGACGCTGGCCGGTGCTCGTCGGTGGCACCGGGCTCTACCTGCGGGCGGTGATCGACGATCTCGACGTCCCCGGCCGCTACCCCGAGGTCGTCACAGACCTCGCCCGGGAGGCCGACACCGACGCACTCCATCGCCGTCTCCAGGCGCTCGACCCGACGGCGGCGGCCCGTATGGAGCCCACCAATCGGCGGCGGGTGCTGCGGGCGTTGGAGGTCACCATCGGCAGCGGCCGCCCGTTCTCCTCCTACGGGCCGGGTCTCACCGCCTACCCGTCGACCCGGATCGAGTTGATCGGTCTCCGGCGGTCCCGTGAGGAGATCGACCGGCGCATCGAACGTCGCTATCACGCCCAGCTGGAGGCGGGCTTCGTCGACGAGGTGCACGCGCTGCTCGACGACCCCCGCGGCTGGTCGCGCACGGCGTCGCAAGCGCTCGGCTACAAGGAACTCGCCGACCACCTGCGGGGCGACGCGTCGCTCGACGAGGCGCTCGATCTCGCGATTCGACGCACCCGTCGTTTCGCGCGCCGCCAGGAGCGGTGGTTCCGGCGCGATCCGCGCATCGCATGGCTCGACCTCGACGAGCTCGAGGACGCCGATCGACGGGACGATCGACCCGTGCTCGGCGCCCTGGCGGACCGGCTCGCCGCCGGGTGGCGACCGGAGGCCGACTGAACGCGATGGTGGATCGGCCGGGATCCGGGCGAGACTGGACGGTGATGCGGCTCTCCAAGCACCACGGCCTCCGCAACGACTTCCTCGTCGTCCTCGACGAGGTCAACGACGAGCCGGTCGACGCCGGCCCCGACCTCGCGCGCCGGCTCTGCGACCGCCGTGGTGGCATCGGTGCCGACGGCCTCATCCACGGTGCCCGGCCGGACGGTCGTCCCGACGTCGACGTCGTGATGCACCTCTGGAACGCCGACGGCAGTCGCGCCGAGATGAGCGGCAACGGCATCCGCTGCCTCGCCCAGGCGGTGGCGCGGTCCCGCGGGGCGCGCGACCTCACGGTCGTGGCCGCCACCGACGCCGGTGACCGCGTGCTCGAGGTCAGCGGCGGAGCCGCCGACGCCGAGAGCACCGTGCGGGTCGACATGGGCGAGGTCGGCCCCGGCCCCGGGCTCGACGGGGTCGACGTCCCGTTCGTGGCGAAGGAGCTGGGCACCGCCGATCTCGGCAACCCGCACCTCGTCGCCTGGGTCGACGACCTCGACGCCGTCGATCTCAGCACGGTCGGCCCCGCGGTCGAGGCCGCCTTCCCCGAGGGCATCAACCTCGAGATCGTCACCCCGACGGTGGCGCCCGGGGGCCTGCTGCTGCGGGTGTGGGAACGGGGCGTCGGCATCACCGAGGCGTGCGGCACCGGCGCCTGCGCGGCCACCGCGCTCGCGCGGCAGTGGGGCCTCGTCGATCACGCCGCCCGGGTCGACATGCCCGGAGGCGCAGTCACCGTCGAGCTCGTCGACGGTCGGGCGGTGCTCACCGGACCTGCCGTGCACGTCGCAGACCTCGACGTCGACCCCACGGCCCTCCCACCGATCGGAGGCGTCGGATGACCGACGAACGCGAGCGGCGACGCACGGCCGACGAGTCGCACCGCGGTGCCTTCGGCGAGTTCGGCGGCGAGCAGGGGGCCTTCATCGAACGGGCCTTCCGCGAGCGGATCGTGCTCGTCGGCGTCACCTGGCCGGGCGAGTCCGAGGAGGACACCGAGGCGAGCCTCGACGAGCTCGCGCTGCTCGTCGACACGGCCGGGGCCGACGAGGTCGCCCGGGTCATCCAGCGTCGCGCCACCCCCGACCCTGCCACCTTCGTCGGGAAGGGCAAGGCCCAGGAGATCCTCGAGCTCGCCGAGGCCGTCGACGCCGACACGGTGGTGTTCGACGACGAGCTCACCCCCGCGCAACAGCGCAACCTGGAGGGCCTGCTCGGACGGTCGGCGATCGACCGTACCGCCGTGATCCTCGACATCTTCGCCCAGAACGCCCACACCGTGGAAGGCAAGGCCCAGGTGCAGCTCGCGCTGTTGCGCTACCGGCTGCCCCGCCTGCGGGGCCGCGGCAAGTCCCTCTCCCAGCAAGCCGGCGGCATCGGGGCGCGGCGAGGGCCGGGTGAGACCCAGCTCGAGGTCGACCGCCGTCGCGTCGCGCGCCTCATCCACAAGCTCGAGGCCGATCTGCGGGAGATCGCCAAGCACCGCGACATCCAGCGCAAGTCGCGGCGCCGCTCGCCGTTCCAGTCGGTGTCGATCGTCGGCTACACGAACGCGGGGAAGTCGACGCTGCTCAACCGGCTGACCGACGCCGGCGTGCTCGTCGAGAACCGCCTCTTCGCCACGCTCGACGCCACCACCCGGCGACTCCAGCTACCCGGCGGCGAGCAGGTCCTCGTCACCGACACCGTCGGCTTCGTCCGCAAGCTGCCCCACCAGCTCGTCGAGGCGTTCAAGTCCACCCTCGAGGTGGTCGGCGAGTCCGACCTGCTCGTCCATGTGGTCGACGCCTCCTCACCAGACCCCGCAGGCCAGATCGAGGCGGTGCACGAGGTGCTCGGCGAGATCGGCGCCGCCGACGTCCCCGAGTTGCTGGTGTTCAACAAGGCCGACCTGGCGCCCGACGCGGCCCGTCAGCTCACCGACCGCCATCCCGGGTCGGTGGCCATCTCCGCCCGTACGGGAGAGGGCATCGACGAGCTGCTCGTCGCGATCGGCGACCGCCTCCGCGCACTCACTCGGGTCGTCGAGCTGATGGTGCCCTTCGAGCGCGGCGACGTGTTGGCCGCGGTGCACCGGGAGGGCGAGGTGCTCGAGGAGCGAGCCGACGAGGCGGGCATGCGCCTCCGCGCCAGGCTCGACGACGCCTCCGAGGCGCGACTCCGCGAGTACGTCGTCGGCTGACCCGACGCTGGTCGTGGTGAGCCGGGCCGCGGGGTGTGCTTGCATGAGGACGTGACCGCAGCCCCGTTCGTCCCACCGCCCTACCCCTACGACCGGCTCGACGACCTGAAGGCGCTCGCCGACGAGCATCCGGGCGGCGTCGTCGACCTGTCGATCGGGACACCTTGTGATCCGCCGCCCGACTCGGTGGTGGCCGCGCTCGCGAGCTCGGGCGCCGAGCGCGGGTACCCACCGTCGATCGGCAGCGCCGCCTTCCGGGAGGCGGCGGCACGGTGGCTCTCCCGACGCGTCGGGGTCGACGCCGATCCAGGCTCGGTCGGTGCCTGCATCGGCACGAAGGAGCTGGTGGCGGGCATCCCGCACTGGCTACGGCTCCGCCGACCGGACCTCGACACGGTGCTGTACCCCGCGATCAGCTACCCGAGCTACGAGATGGGGGCGATCCTCGCCGGATGTCGTGCGGTGCCCGTGCCGGTCGACGAGACGTGGGCCATCGACCTCGACGCGATCGACCCGGCCGACGCCGAGCGGGCACTCTGCCTGTGGGTCAACACTCCTGGCAACCCTGCCGGCGGGCTCGACGACCTCGACGCCGCCGCGGCGTGGGGACGGCAGCACGGTGTGCCGGTCCTGTCCGACGAGTGCTACGTCGAGTTCACCTGGGACGGGCCGCCACGCTCGATCCTCGCCACGGGGACCGAGGGCGTGCTCGCCGTCCACTCGCTGTCGAAGCGCTCCAACCTGGCGGGCGCCCGGTCCGGGTTCTACGCGGGGGACGCCGAGCTCGTACGCTACCTCCGGGAGGTCCGCAAGCACGCGGGCATGATGATGCCCGGCCCGGTGCAGGCCGCCTCGGTCGTCGCGTTCGACGACGACGAGCACGTCGAGCTCCAGCGCGACCGCTACCGGCGCCGTCTCGAGCGCTGCGCCGACCTGCTGCGCGACGCCTACGAGCTCGACGTCGCCGGCCCCCGCGGCGGCTTCTACCTCTGGGTCGAGGCGCCCGGTGGCGACGCGTGGGCCTTCGCTCGCCGGCTGGCCGAGGATGCCGGTGTGCTCGTCAGCCCGGGCGACTTCTACGGGCCCGACGGCGCGGCCCACGTCCGTATCGCCGTCGTCCAGCCCGACGACCGGCTCGACCTCGTCGCCGAGCGGCTCGCCTCGCGGCGCTGAGCGCGTCGCGTCGGGCGTCTCAGAGGTAGCCGAGCTCGCGGGCCGAGCGCTCGAGCTCGTCGCGGAACGCCGGGTGGGCGATGGCGATGAGCGCCTTCGTGCGCTCGCGGATCGACCGGCCCCGCAGCTCGGCGACGCCGTACTCGGTCACCACCTTGTCGACGGTGTTCTTCAGCGTCGTGACGGCCGAGCCGCTGGTGAGTCGGGGCCGGATGCGCGAGAGGCTGCCGTCGGAGGTCGTCGAACGCAGGACGACGAAGCCCTGACCCCCTTCGGAGTAGGTGGAGCCGCGGGCGAAGTCGGCCTGGCCACCGCTGCCCGACCAGTACCGCCCGCCGATCGTCTCCGACGCGCACTGGCCGAGGAAGTCGACCTCGGTGGTGGCGTTGATCGAGACGAAGTTCGGTTCGGTGCCGATCACCCGCGGGTCGTTCACGTAGTCGACCGGCAGCAGTTCGACGGCCGGGTTCTCGTGGAGGAAGTCGTAGAGGGCCTGACTGCCGAGGCAGAACGTGGTGACGTGCTTGCCCGGCCGGCGTTGCTTGCGCGTGCCGGTCAACACGCCGCGGTCGATGAGGTCGATGACGCCGTCGGACAGCAGCTCGGTGTGGATGCCGAGGTCTCGGTGGTCGGTCAGTTCGCTCAGCACGGCATTCGGGATCGAACCGATGCCCGCCTGGAGGGTGGCGCCGTCGGGGATGCGCTCGGCGACGAACCGGGCGATCGCCCGGTCGATGTCGCTCGACCCCGGCGGGTCGATGGCGACGAGCGGATAGCCGGCCTCGCACCAGCCCACGGTCTGGCTGACGTGGATCGAGTTGCGCCCGAAGGTCCGCGGCATGTTCGGGTTCGCCTCGACGAAGAACGGCACCCGTCCGATGAACGGCGCCACGTAGTCGGCGTTGGTGCCGAGCGAGAAGTACCCGTGTCGGTCAGGTGGCGAGACCGCGGCGAGGACGATCTTGGGGTCGGGCAGGAGGCGCAGCAGTCGTGGCACCTCGCTGAAGTTGCTCGGGACCAGCTCGAGGGTGCCGTCGTGGAAGTGGGGGCGGGTGATGTGGGAGAGGAAGTATGAGGTGTGGTCGAGGTGTCCCGCCCACCGGCCGCCGAGGTACTCGCGGTCGACGAGGGCGTGCATCTGGTGGACCCGCACGCCGTCGAGCCGGTCGGCGCCGGCCTCGAGGGCGTCGAGCACCGTGCGGGGCTCGCCGTTCGCGAGGGGGACGATGACGTTGGTGCCCGGCGGGAGGTGGTCGAGCACCGCGGCAGCGGACACGGGAGGCGACCCGATGGCGGTCGGCCGGGAGCTGGGGGAGTTCACCGGGCCAGTGGTAGCAGCATTCCTGTGGTCGATGCCGGATCGGATGGCCGGTCCGTCCGCCCTCGGCGGTAGCCTCGGCGCCCATGGCTGACCTCAAGGCTCGAATCGAACAGCTCTGGGAGGAGCGGGACACCTTCGACACCTCCGACCCCGAGATCGGCGCCACCATCCGGGAGGCGATCGGTCGTCTCGACTCCGGTGAGGCCCGGATCGCGGAGGTGGTGCCCGGCGCGAGCGAGCTCGGCGACGTCGTGGTCCACGAGTGGCTGAAACACGCCGTCCTCCTGCTCTTCAAGGTCTCGGAGATGCAGACCATCGAACTCGGACCCTTCGAGTTCGCCGACAAGATCCCGCTGAAGTCGGCCTACGAGGCGGCCGGTGTCCGCGTCGTGCCCGGCGCCTCCGCCCGTTGGGGGTCGTTCCTCGACCGTGGCGTGGTGATGATGCCGAGCTATGTGAACATCGGCGCCCGGGTGGGTGCGAACTCGATGGTCGACACGTGGGCCACCGTCGGCTCGTGCGCCCAGATCGGCGCCAACGTCCATCTGTCCGGTGGCGTCGGCATCGGCGGGGTGCTCGAGCCCCCGCAGGCCGCGCCCGTCATCATCGAGGACGAGGCCTTCATCGGCAGCCGTTCGATGGTCACCGAGGGTGCCCGGGTCTGCGAGGGTGCGATGCTCGGCGCCGGCGTCGTGCTGAACCCGTCGATCCCCGTCATCGACGCCGAGACGGGCGAGGAGGTGTCCCGGGGTGTCGTGCCGCCGTGGTGCCTCGTCATCAACGCGACCCGGGCGAAGACCTTCGCCGGTGGCACCTTCGGGCTGCCGTGCGCGCTCATCATCAAGCGCTTCGCCGAGGGGGAGCGCCACGACAAGGCGGCGCTGAACGACGTGCTCCGCGAGCACGGCGTCTCGATGTGAGCGACCTCTGATGAGCCAGGCCCCGCCGACCGATCTGCTCCAGCTCACCGCACAGCTCGTCGACCTGCCGTCGCCGTCGTTCGCCGAAGGACCCGTCGTCGAGTTCCTCGAGTCCGAGCTGCGAGCGATCGAGGGGCTCCAGGTCGAGCGGGTGGGCGACAACCTCGTCGCCCGCACCGAGCTCGGGCGCGACACCCGGCTGGTGCTCGCCGGGCACACCGACACCGTGCCCGCGAACGACAACGACACCGCCCGCATCGAGGGCGACGTGCTGTGGGGGCTGGGCGCCACCGACATGAAGGGCGGACTCGCCGTCATGCTCGAGCTCGCCCGCACCGTGCACGAGCCCGTCGTCGACCTCACCTACGTCTTCTATGCCCGCGAGGAGGTCGCCGCCGAGCACAACGGCCTCGCGGAGCTCTTCCGCGAGCGGCCCGACCTGCTGGCCGGCGATGTCGCGCTCCTCGGCGAGCCGACCTCGTCCACCATCGAGGCGGGGTGCCAGGGCACGATGCGGTTCACCCTCGACCTCGCCGGTCGCCGGGCCCACCCCGCCCGGGCCTGGATGGGCGTGAACGCCATCCACCGGCTGGCCCCGCTGCTCGCCGCGCTCGCCCTCTACGAGCCGCGCCGGCCGGTCGTCGAGGGGTGCCAGTTCCACGAAGCCCTCCTCGCGGTGTCGGTCGACGGGGGAGTGGCGGGCAACGTCGTGCCCGACCACGCCCAACTCGTCGTCAATCACCGGTTCGCCCCTGATCGCAGCCCCGAGGAGGCCGAGGCTCACGTGCGCGAGGTGTTCGAGGGGATGCTCGGCGAGGGCGACCGCATCGAGCGCACCGACATGGCCCCGGCGGCCTGGCCGGCCACCGGCCATCCGCTCGTCCAGCGCCTCATCGAACGCAACGGCCTCGAGGTGCGGGCGAAGCTCGGCTGGACCGACGTCGCGCGCTTCGCCGAGGCGGGCATCCCCGCGGCGAACTTCGGCCCGGGTGACGCCACGATCGCCCACGCGCCCGACGAGCGGGTGGAGCGCCGCGACCTCGAGGTCGCCTACGCCGCGCTCTACGACCTCCTCACCGTCGCCTGACCTCACCAACGCCTGACCTCACCGACACCTGGCCTCACCAACGTGGATGCCGGAACTGGTCTGTTCCTGTGACCTCGAGAGTCACGTGGTCAGGCCAGAGTGGGGGAGAGTGGTGCGGGTGCGGTGGGCGACGACTGCCGCCAGGCCCGGTCGGGGGCCGGTGACGGTGTCGGCCGTGAAGCCGTGGCGCTCGCAGGCCTCGACCACCGCGGCGTGGGCGTCGTGTCGCACGGCGCCGGGCCACTCGTAGGCGAGCACCGCGATCGAGCCCGGACCGGTCACCGCGGCGAGACGCTGGAGCTCCGGGGTGGCGGGCGAGGTCCAGAACACGTTGACGTTCACGGCCAGGACCCGGTCGAAGACCCGGTCGGAGCGGAAGCCGGCGAGCTCGGTGGTGCGGAGCTCGACCGTTCCCGCCTCGACGTACGGGGCGAGGTGAGCGCGTGCCCGCTCGATGGCGGTCGTGGAGCGGTCGATGGCGACGAGGTGCCCCTCGCGGAGACGCTCCGCGACGAGCGCGGCCGCCCGACCGGATCCACAGCCGACCTCGAGCACCGAATCGCCGGGCTCGGGTCCGAGCAGCTCGACGGCCCAGGTCGTGCGGTGCATCGCCTCAGGCGCCTCCGGCGAGGCGCTCGGCGAGGGCGGCGTCCTTGGCCCGGGCGGTCCCCGCGAGCTGCTCCTGGAACGCCTCCATCTTCGCCCGCAGGTCGGGATCGGTGACCGCGAGGATGCGGACGGCGAGCAGCCCGGCATTGCGCGAGCCGCCCACCGACACGGTGGCGACCGGCACGCCCGCGGGCATCTGCACGATGGAGAGCAGCGAGTCGAGACCGTCGAGGTGGGCGAGCGGCACCGGGACTCCGATGACCGGAAGGGGGGTGACCGAGGCGAGCATCCCGGGCAGGTGGGCCGCGCCGCCCGCACCGGCGATGATCACCTGGACGCCGCGGTCGGCCGCCTCGTGACCGAACGCGATCATGGCGTCGGGCGTGCGGTGGGCCGAGACGACCCGCACCTCGCGGTCGATGCCGAACTCGTCGAGCACCTCGACCGCCCCTTCCATGGTGGGGTAGTCCGAGTCGCTTCCCATCACGACGGCGACGCTCACTGCTGGCTCCTCGATGTGGGTCAGGGGCGGGGCGGGACCGGATCGCCGAGGGCGGCGACGGCGGTGTGGGCGCGGGTGCGGGCCTCCTCGACCGACTCGGCCAGCACCGTGACGTGGCCGAGCTTACGGCCGGGCCGGGGACCCTTGCCGTAGAGGTGCACCGACGCCCCGGCCACGGCGAGCGCGGCGTCGAGGTGGCGGAGAGGGTCGCGCCCGTCGGCGTGTCCGAGGACGTTCGCGCACACGACGGCGGGAGCGACGAGCGAGGTGTCGCCGAGGGGGAGGCCGGTGACGGCGCGGAGATGATTCGCGAACTGGGAGGTGTGGGCGCCCTCGATGGTCCAGTGCCCCGAGTTGTGCGGCCTCGTTGCGACCTCGTTGATGGTGACGATCCCGTCGGCCACGAACAGCTCGACCGCGACGAGCCCGACCGCTCCCACCACCTCGGCGGCCAGCCGGGCGACGCGCGTGGCCTCGGCGGCGACCTCGGGGGTGACCCGTGCGGGAACGATGGTCTCCCGGCAGATGCCGTCGACCTGGATGGTCTCGGTGACCGGGTAGCTGACCGCCGCTCCCGTCGGGTCGGTGGCGACGATGACGGCCAGCTCACAGTCGAGAGTGAGGTACTCCTCGACGACGAGTTCGGGCAGGCCATCGCCCGAGCCGAGGTCGGTGAGCAGCGCGTCGAGCTCGGCGGTGTCGTCGCAGATCCAGACGCCCCGACCGTCGTAGCCGCCACGCGCGGTCTTCACGACGACCGGCCAGCCGAGCGCGTCGGCTTCGGCACGGGCCGTGGCGGCGTCGGTGGTGATGCAGTGGCGGGGGAGCGGGAGACCGGCCGCCGCGAAGCGGCGCCGCTGGTGGCCCTTGTCGGTGGCGAACACGAGCGCGGATGCCGCCGGACGGATGGCGACGCCGGAGCCGGCGAGGCGGTCGAGGGTGGGCAGGTCGACCAGCTCGTGGTCGACGGTGAGCACCTGACACCCGCCGGCGAAACCGGTGAGGTCGGCGGGGGTGAAGGGGTCACCGAACGACACGTGGGGGCTCACCTGCGCCGCCGAGTCGGTGGGAGCGGCGGCGAGGATTCGCAAGGGGATCCCGAGGGCGATGGCTGCCTGGTGGGTCATGCGGGCGAGCTGTCCGCCACCGATCATCCCCACGACGGGTGGTGGCGCACCGCTCGACGACGGATCGGGCTCGGAGCTCACCCGAGAAGGGTGGCACATCCGCCCGCCCGCCTCGACACCTGGATCAGAGCTTGCGCATCACCGTGACGACGCGACCGTAGAGCGACACCTCGTCGGGTGCGAAGACCATGGGCTCGAGGCGGGGGTTCGCGGGGACGAGGACGATCTGGTCGCCGCGGCGGGTCCACGTCTTGACGGTGGCCTCGTCGCCGGGGATGCCGGCCACGACGATGTCGCCGTCGGACGCGGTGGGCTGCACCCTGGCGACGACGTAGTCGCCGTCGAGGATGCCGGCGTCGACCATGGAGTCGCCCCGGACCCGGAGCATGAACAGGTCGCCGTCGCCGGTGAGGTCGCTCGGGACGGGGATGGTCTCCTCGATGTTCTCCTGGGCGAGGACGTCGGTGCCGGCCGCGACGTCGCCGACGAGGGGCACGTGGCGCACCGGCCGGCGTTCGACGTTGGGGCCCGACGCGGGGTCCCAACGGACCTCGATGGCGCGGGGCTTGGTGGGGTCGCGGCGCAGGTAGCCGAGGCGCTGGAGCGTGCGGAGGTGCGAGTGCACCGTGGAGGGCGATGCGAGGCCGACGGCCTCGCCGATCTCGCGCACCGACGGCGGGTAGCCGCGCTCGCGCAGATGCGCGTCGATGGTCTCGAGGACCTCGCGCTGGCGGTCGGTGAGTGCGATGTCGGGCACGGTGGTTCCCCTTCGAGGAGTCGAACACCTGTTTGGTGCACGGTACCAAGTTCGGTGCCGCGTGGCAAACAGTTGTTCGATTCGGCGCTTGACGGCGAACAGGTGTTCGTGGTTGGCTGGAGCCTCGAACGGTTGTTCGTCGAACGATCGTTCTACCACTCGTCCACCTCACGGGGGTGGATCCCGCCGCCGGTTCACTGTCACACCACCTGGAGATGATCTCCCCATGGTTGCCGTCACCACCGATCCCATCCCCTGGTCCGCTCCTCGCTCCGGCCGGTCGTCCGCCATCGACGACGGCCGAGTGACGGCGGCTCCCACCGGTCCGGCCGTTCCGGTGGGAGCCGCCCAGCGCCTCCTGCTCGTCCTCGTCGGCCTCGCCCTCGTCGTCGGTGTCGCGGTGGGCACCGCGGCGCTCGGGCGCGTGCTCGACACCCACCGGGGCATCCCCGCCGCAACTGCCGTGCGCTGACCCGGCGCCGGGCACTAGCGTCGCCCGGGTGAAGTGCCCCGGGTGCGGCAACGTCGACGACAAGGTAGTCGACTCGCGCCAGTCCGACGACGGTGCGAGCATCCGCCGCCGACGCCAGTGCCTCGAGTGCGGACGACGGTTCACCACCTTCGAGCGCCTCGAGGAGCTCCCGCTCGTCGTCGTGAAGCGGTCGGGCGACCGCATGCCGTTCGACCGGGCGAAGATCGTCGCCGGCGTCGAGGCCGCCGCGAAGGCCCGCCCGGTCACGAGCGACGACATCGAGGCGCTCGCCAACGCGGTCGAGGATCGCCTTCGGCTCTTCGGCGGTGAGGTCACGTCCGAGCAGATCGGCCTCACCGTGCTCGACGCCCTGCGCGAGCTCGACGCCATCGCCTACGTGCGTTTCGCCAGCGTCTACAAGGGCTTCGACGACCCCGCCGACTTCGAGCGCGAGGTGGCGGTGCTCTCCAAGGCCACCGAACCCAAGCGACGCTGAGCGCTCGACCTGCCCGAGGCCTTCAGACCGGGGGGCGAGTCCGGAGATAGCGGAGCAGGAGCTCGTCGCCCTGCCGCCACAGGCGGTCGAGGCTCATGGCGTGTGGCGTCGGCAGGTCGGCTCCCACCGCAGCACGGGTCGAGCCGCCGGACACCAGGGTGGGGGCGAGGGTGAGGCACCACTCGTCGACGAGGTCGTGCCCGGCGAGCAGCCCGTTCAGGACCGGACCGCCCTCACACACCACCACCGGCCCCACGTCTCGGGCGAGGGCGGCGACGGCCGCAGGGAGATCGACACGGGTGCCGTCGGTCTCGACCACCTCGGCCACCGCCTCGAGCCGTCGGCGTCGAGCGGGCTCCACCGAGGAGCGGGCGACGAGCACGAGCGGGCGGGTCTCCTCGGGCCCGTCGGCGAACAGTGGCAGGTCGAGGTCGAGGTCGCCGGCGTTCGACACCACCGCGATGCGCGGGGTCGGCTGTTGGCCGCGAGCCACCCGCCGCGAGCGGACGGCCTCGTCGAGCCGGGCGCGTCGGTAGCGCTCGGCGCGCACCGTGCCCGATCCGACGAGCACCACGTCGGCCACGCCTCGGAGTGCGAGGAACACGGCGCGGTCGGCGTCACCCCCGAGCGACCCCGACACGCCGTCGACGGCGGTGGCCCCGTCGATCGAGGTCACCATGTTGATCGCGAGCCACCAGCCGCGAGCTGGCCGCCGATCCTCGCCCTCCACTGCGAGGGCCACCTCGTCGGCGGTGCGCAGGGGAGGGTGGCCGCCGGGATCGTCGCTCGGCTGGGTGACCTCGAGGTCGGGCATCGGCGCCGACTCTACCGACCCCGCCGCGGCACCGATCCGGGTGTCTTTGTGGACAACTCCGACGATCCACCGCCGCTCCACAGGGAATCCACAGGGTTTGACCTCTTTCGTTCCACAGGGCGGATTCCCTAGCCTTGAACTCCAGACACCAAGGGCGATGGGTCGGACGGAACAGTTGGATGCGTCCCGGTCTTCGCTGGCGAATCGGATATGCGCAGTGAGGCGCGGCGGACTCCACCCGACGGGGTGGAGGCCCTCGTCTCGGACCTGTCCGACCCGTCGCCTTCTGGTGTCCCGGCCGGGTCAGCTGCCCGAGGCGTGGCGGGCGAGGAACTCGACCTGCGCGTCGATCGCGTGGCGCCCGACGGTGGTGGGGAAGGCGACGAAGCCGTGCGGCGACTCGGGGTAGACGAGCACCTCGGCATCGTTGCCGGCCGCTCGCCAGCGCATCGCCATGAACAGGGTGTCGTCGAGCAGCGGGTCGAGGGTGCCGACGGTGAAGAGGCCGGGTACGAGGCCGGCGAGGTCGGCATAGAGCGGCGAGACCGCTGGGTCGCGGCGCTCGTCGGCGCTCATGCCCGGGGTGAACGCGCTGTTGAACCAGGTCATGATCGGCTCGGAGAGGATGAGGTTGCGCTCGCCCCAGAGGCGGGTGCTCGGCGTGTTGCTGAGGTCGAACACCCCGAACACGAGGTTGGCGGCGACGAAGGGGTCGATGCTGCCGTGGCGTGCCCGCCAACGCAGGAGCGTGCTCGCCGCGAGGTGTGCACCCGCCGATTCGCCGCCGACGAGCAGGCGCGAGGTGCCGAACTCGGCCGCGGAATGCTCGACGAGCCAGGCGGCCGCCGCCTCGCAGTCGTCGGGTCCGGCGGGGAACGGGTGCTCGGGGGCGAGGCGGTACTCGACGCTCACGACCGCGCAGTTCGTGCGGGTGGCGATGGTGTGGAGGAGGACGTCTTGTTGGTCGGCGCCGCCGAGCACGAAGCCGCCGCCGTGGATGTGGAGATAGACGGCGTCGACCTGTTCGGGCACCACGACCCGGACCGGGATGGGGCCGAGCTCTGTGTCGATCTCGCGGGTGGTGGCCTCGTCGAGGTGGACGACCGGGCCCATCCAGCTGTCGCCTCGTTGGCGAGCGGCGCGGGTCTCCTCTGGCGGGATGGTGTGCATGGGTGGCGCCTGGGCGAGCATCGCCTCGATCGCCTCGTTGACCGCCCGAACCTCCGCCATCACCTCGTCGTCGAACTCGAGCCACTCGATCATGCGCCGACGGTAGTCCTGCCCGGACGACGAGGCGCGGCTCCTCGCGGGTGGCGCGGGCGGTTCGGCCGGCCTCAGGTGAACGCTTCGACGAGGACGACGACGGCGGAGAGGCAGGCGAAGGTGAGCACCGCGGGTCGCATCCAGCCGCGGTCGAGCAGGTCGTGGGCCCGGCGCCCGATCAACACGCCTCCGACGACGAAGGGGGCCAGCCCGGCTCCGAACGCCAGTTGGTCGAGCTCCACCGAACCCGACAGCGAGAGGGCCGAGAGCGACACGACGGTGCCGAAGAGGAACGAGGCGGCGAGGGTGCTGCGGATCGTCGGGCCTGCGTAGCGTTGGTAGAGGAGTGCGAGGGGTGGCCCGCCGATGCCGGCCGTCGTGCCCGTGAGCCCGGCGATCGCCCCGGCGACGGTCTGTGAGCGGCGGTTCACCGGCACCGGCGGCATCGCGACGCTGGCGACCACCATGGCGACGAGCAGGAGCCCGACGATGGCCTGGAGTGCGCTGGTGCTGACCGCGGCGACGATGGCGGCCCCGACGGCCGAGGCCGGGAGCCGCCCGACGAAGATCCAGAGGATGCCCTGGCGGTCGATCGAGTGCCGTTCGAAGAGGAACATCGTCACCGAGATCGGGATGCCGAGGACGATGACCGAAACCGGGAGGGAGCCGGGCACGAGCAGGGCGAGCACCGGCACGGTGACGAGGTTCATGCCGAACCCGATGGCGCCCTGGATGGTGGCGCCGACGAGGGTGGCGACGGCGGCCGCGACGAACGCGGCGACGGTCAGCTCCATGGGTGTCGGCGGAGGCCGGGGGTCATGCGGCGCACCGGCGCAGGGTAGACGCCGACTCGTGTCAGGGGCAGCTGCCGAGCCGGTCGGTGTCGAGGCCGAGACGGGCCAGGGCGACCAGCGCCGCCCCGTAGTAGGACGGTGCGTCCCCGTCCTGGACCTCGGCGAGGTCGAGGAGGCGGGCGGCGGCCTCCTCGTCGCCGGCCGCGTGCGCGCTCGCGGCGGCTCCGACGGTGGCGGCGGGATGGCCGGCCCCGGCCGCGGGTGTGCCGTCGAGGTGCAGGACCGCGGGTGGAGGAGCGGTGCCGTTCTCGGTGAGGGCGGACAGCACCGGCCAGGGGCGGGCGGCGAGCTCGACGCCGTGCGGGTCGCAGTCGAGCGCGAACCGCAGAGGGACGCGCGCGGCGTCGTAACCGGAGACCGGCGGGTCGCCGTGAGGTGCCGGACCGTCGTCGGCGAGGCGCGCCCAGTCCGGCGCCAGGTGCGGCGGATCGGCGGTGAGGCGGTCGACGATGACCCGTGAGGTGGCGGCGACCTCGGCCCATCGCTGGTCGTCGGCCATCCGGAAGAGGAGCGAGTAGGCGAGGGGCGAGAGGTAGCTCGGGTTCCAGCGCCGGTCGTCGGCGGCCCACGGTCCGGCGAGGAGGAGACGCCCGGCGTCGAGGGGGAGCGTGAGGTGTTCGTAGGCGGCATCGGCGAGGGCGCGTGCGTCGTCGCGGTACTCGGGGCGGTCGAAGCGATCGGCGGCGAGGAGCAGGGCGTGCACGGCGTCGAGGTCGGCGTCGGCGGCGGACTGCCAGTCGACCACCTCGCCGCCGTGCCAGCGCCAGGCGAGGAGGCCGTCGGGGCGCAGGAGGTGGTCGCGGGTCCAGGACCACACGGCGGCGAACGTGTCCTCGTCGTCGACCGCGGCGGCGATCAGCATGGCGTAGGCCTGTCCCTCGCTGACCGTGTCACCTCCCTGGTCGTGTCGTTGGACCCGGCCGTGGGGCGCGACATAGGTGTCGAGGAACCTCCGACCGGCGGTCACGGCCAGCTCGTCGGGCGAGGCGTCCGGGGCCAGCTCGTCGGGTGAGGCGTCCGGGGGGATGTCCGGCGCGGCGGCGGGACCCGCCGGAGCGGTCGGCACGGTGGTCGGGTCGGCCTCGAGCGGCAGCGTCGTGTCGTCGCCCCCGCAGCTCGCCGCCCCCATCCCCGCCAGCAGCAGGACGACGACCTGCCCGAGGCGGGCGCGCCGGGAAGTCGTGTGCCGGCTCACGCCGCGAGCGCCGGTTCGTCGCGGGTCGCGGGGGCGGCGGCGGGACGGCGCAGGAGGGCGTGTCGCGCACCGGCGAGGAGCACGCTGATGTGCAACACGGCGAACGCGACGTTGTTCAGCGTGGCCGGCGATCGGCTCACGACGAGGCCCCCGACGGCCACGGCACCGAGTAGCGCGACGGCGAGGAGGGGCACCACGACGGTGGAAGGCTGAGGCCCACGCTCGCCCTGCTTGGGGGTGACGACGAAGCGTCCTGGGCGCCCGAGCACGGTCTTCACGCTGGCATGGACGTGGATCCAGAAGCTCGCGAACGCGAGTGCGTAGGCGTCGAAGCGGTAGCGGCCGCCGCCGAGGACGGCGAGGGTGAGCAGCGCGAGGCCGAAGTAGGGCCCGAAGTAGAGGAGGAACTGGTCGGCGGTGGCGCCGGCGACGGGCTGGGCGCCGGTCAGGATGCGGATGACCGGCAGCGCCATGTAGACCGCGAACGTCCAGCCCGAGAGGAAGAACATCGACGAGAGCAGGTAGTGGGCCTTGAGCCGCCACGGCAGCTCGGCCCGCAGCACCCGGGGGATGGCGCTGAGGCAGCCGCGGGCCCAGCGGTGCTGCTGGCTCACGTAGGAGGCCATGTCCTCGGGCCCGAGCCCGGCAGCGAGCACGTCGTGGACGTACACCGACCGCCATCCCCGTTCGTGGAGCTCGATCGAGAGCTCGAAGTCCTCGGTGAGGGACTGCACGGGGAACCCGCCGACCTCCTCGAGCGCCGCCCGCCGGAACACGACGTTGGTGCCGCAGCAGAACATCGCGTCGTGGGCGTCCTTGCCCTGGGCGATCGGACCGAAGAAGAGGGCCTGCTGGGACCAGGCCGCCCCGGCGGTGCCGGTGTCGTCGCCGTTGGCGTAGTACTGCGGGGTCTGGACGAACGCCACCTCGGCGTCGACGAAGTGGCCGAGCGTGTGCTCGAGGAAGTGGGGCACCGGCACGTGGTCGCAGTCGAGGACGAGCACGTAGGGCGCGTCGGTGCGGCCGAGGGCGTGGTTGATGTTGCCGGCCTTGGCGCCCTCGTGTTCGGTGCGGGTCAGATACCGCACCCCGTGTCGGGCGGCGAGCGCCGCCATCTCGGGTCGGTCGCCGTCGTCGAGGAGCGCGACCCGCACCTCGGCCCCCCGCAATCGGGTGGCGGCCGCGACGGTGGGCTCCACCACCTCGACGGGTTCGTTGTACACCGGGATGAACACGTCGACCGACGTGGAGGGGTCGTGGGGCGGCAGGGGCCGGGGTGTGCGCCGACGGGCACAGGTCCACCAGAACCCGAGCGCCTGGGTGACGTTGAACAGCTCGGCGGTCACGAGCAGCAGGTAGAGGGGAAGGAAGCCGATGCGCGCCGGCTGGAGCAACCAGCTGAGGTAGGCGAGCGCGGCCGTGCCCCCGAGCAGCACCATCGCCCGGGCGCGGCGGTGGGGGAGACGCCGTCCGAACGGCTCGTCGGGGAGCGGGGCGAGCCGTGGATCGGTCGTGGGATCCGTGAGCGTGTCGGTCATCGGAGCTCCCAGACGGTGACGTTCGGACGTTCGATGCGTTGGACGAGGGTGCGCCCCTGCTCGTTCTCGAGTTGGGCGAGCGTGTCGCCCACCCTCGCGGCGGTCTCGCGCTCGTTGATCACCCGCTCGGTGGCGAGCACGTAGACGACCGGCGCCTCGACGACCGCGGGCACCGAGAGCGAGCCGACCGGGCGGGTGGTGAGGTCCGGCCCGTAGTACTCGACGACCTCGGCGAGGTAGGTGGGTTCGTAGAGGAGGATCGAGCCTGGCTCCCAGGTGGCATCGACCGCGGAGATCGCCCCGTCGAAGTCGTAGCGGCGGGGGTTCGTCCCGTTGAGCTGCTGGTCGACGAGCCCGATCGTGAGCGTGGCGACGAGTGCGATCCCGAGCGCCGCACGCATGACGGTGCCCGCGGCGATCCGGGTGGCCACCCGGGCGGCGAGGACGAGGGCGAGGGGCACCGCGCCGGCGAAGTACCGCAGCTCGAACAGGTCGCGCTTGACGGTACCGACGGCGAAGAGCGCGAGGGCGGGGACGGCGATGAGGCCGACGAGGAGCGAGGTGCCCGGCGAGCGGCCCCGGCCGAGCGCGAGGAGGGCGGCGAGCATGCCGAGGGGCCAGAGGGCCGCGATCTGGGCCATCGCGCCGTCGGAGTGGTAGCCCCACACCGCCCAGATGCCGTTGGCCACCACCGAGTACACCGAGAGCTCCTCCTGGGCGGAGGACGAGTCGACCGGCCCGTGTCCCGCGGGAGCGACGCCGATGCCCTCGGCGGCCCCTCGGCGGTCGAGGTAGTTGCCGATCTGGTCGCTGGCGAGGGGCAGCATCGGGGTGACGAGGATGGCGAGCGCGGCGAGCGAACCGACCCACGCGACGAGGAAGCGCCGGAGCGCGGGGGTGTGGCGGCGGCGCTGCCAGGCCGCGCCGAGGAACACGAACTGCTGCACGGCGATGGGCAGGACGGCGAAGTACTGGCTCCACACCATCGCGGCGGTGGCGACGGTGTAGAGGATCCAGTCGGCGGGGATGCCCCGGCGGAGGACCCGCACCTGTCCGAGCACCGCGGCGGTGGCCGCGAGCATGAACAGCGAGTACATGCGGGCTTCCTGGGAGTACCAGACGAGGAACGGGGCGACGCTCGCGGCGAGCGCGGCGATGCGTCCCGTGGCCCGGCCGTAGAGGTCGCGGCCGAGGAGGTAGACGACCGGCACGAGCGCCGCGCCGGCGAGGATCGACGGCATGCGCACCGCGAGCTCGCTGGCGCCGGCGACGCGGACGGTGGCCCAGAGGATGGCGTGGTGCAACGGCGGGTGGACGTCGCTCCAGCGCAGCTCCTCGAGCATCGTGCCGAACGGGAGCTGGGCCTGGGCGACGCTGATCGCCTCGTCGACCCACAGGCCCCGGGTGAGGAGGAGCCGCACCAGCACGGCGAGGACCGTGGCGCCGGTGACGAGCGCGACGTCGGGTCGACGGAGCGCCGCGAGCGTGGCGTCGCGGAGCCGGGCGACTCGGCCGAGGATGTCGTCGCGGGAGGTCCGTTCGATGGAAGGCACCGCGACGAGCGCCGCGCAGGCGAGGAGCGTGGCGCCGAGCGTGGAGGCGACGACGGCGGCGGGCGATCGGGTGACGAGGACGAGCAGGGCGAGGTGGGCGACGACGACCGCGGCGACGACCGACGCGACGGTGCGTCCCCGTCCGGTCGCGCAGTGGTGGGCGGCGAGCACGCGGGCGACGGCGAGCAGCGTCATCGCGAGGAGGTAGGGGGCGAGCAGGTGGCGGATGTCGAGGTGCTCGTCGCCGAAGAGGGTGCCGACGACGAGGTGGGGGAGCGCGAGCGCAGGGAGCACGGCGGCCGCGCCGAGGCCGGCGGTGAGGAGGAGGGCGAGTCGTGTGGGTGCCACCGAGCTGTGCCGTTCGACGGCGGGGAGCAGCACCATCGGGATCGTGGCGGTGGCGAAGGCGACCGCACTGCCGAGCACCGACAGCACGGCGAAGCCGCCGGCGTCCCTGGAGGAGAGCACCGCGTTGGCGACGAGCAGATCCTGGTTGGCGATCGCCGCGAAGGCGAAGAACGTCAGCGCGGTGAACCCCGCCACCTCGACGGTGCGGCGCGGCGGTGGGCCGTCGGTGGCGACGACGGCGAGGCTCGAGCCGCGGGATGCCATCGCGAGGCCGGCCCACCCGCCGACGACCACGGCGATCGCGCCCCCGAGCGGGCCGAGCGCGACGAGGAGCGGGATGCCGAGGGCGAGGCGCACCCCGGGTTCGACCGCCAGGCTGGCGGCCACTTCGGCGGCGCGATCGCCCCCGTACAGCGCGCCGCGCCGGAGCCCGAGGGCACCGGCGGCGGGCAGCGAGACGGCGAGCGCGACGACGATGCCGACCGAGAGATTCAGGGCACCCGCCAGTGGACCGGCGAGGGCGACGACCCCGAGTGCGCCGGCCGCACCGGCGCCGGCCAGTGTGCGCGCGGTGGCGTCGGCGTGACGCGGGTCGAGCGCCGCGCCTGCCCCGAGGCTCGCCGAGGGCACGTGCACGAGGAGGTACACGGCGAGGAACGCGGCGAGCTGGGCGAACTCACCCGGCCCGAGGAGCCGCCCGGCGATCAGCGCGAAGGCGAGGTTGCCGACGCCTGCGGCGAGCTGGCCGCCGAGCGCGGTGATCTGGGCGCCGAGCGCGGGGTGCCGCTCGACCGTCGTGCGGACGCGGGCGCGGGTGACCGCCAGGGTGGTGCCGGCGCTCGTCACCAGGTGGCGCTCCCGGAGCTGAGGGCGAGCCGGGCGTGGGTGGTGGTGACCTCGGCGCCGCCGGTGAGGACGAGGCGGAGGAGCCCGAACGCCTCGGCGGCCCGGGCCGCTTCGAGGCGGGCGACGGTTCGCTCGGGGGCCGGACGCGAGAACCCGCGGTCGATGGCGTGGCCGAGCACCGCAGGACTGGCGTGGGGCGGGACCCAGATCTGGTCGAAGCGTGTCGCGAGACCGGCGAGCTTGGGCTCGTGGGCGACGGCGACGAAGGGGGTGCCCACCGCGGCGGCGGCGAGGAGGGCGTGGAAGCGCAGCCCGAGCACCAGTGCGTGGTGGGTGGTGTGGGCCGCCGCCTGGTGCAGGTCGTGGGGCGCTTCGGCGATGGTGACGGGGAGGTCGGGGCGCAGGGCCGCGAGGCGTGTGGCGACCGAGTGCGCGAGCTGTCGGTCGTGGGCCGCGTCGTCGTGCTGCCACGGCTGGAGCTCGACGCGGGTGACCGAACGGCTCGCGGTGATCGCGGCGGCGAGGTGGTGGTCGAGGTCGGGTCCGCCGGCGTGGTGGGAGAGGGCGACGAGCAGCGAGCCGGCCTCGGGCTCGGGCGTCGAGCTGGGATCGCGGCGAAGGGTGAGGTCGTCGAACGGCGTGTCGAAGAGGGTCCAGGCAGGGTCGGCGCCGACGCGCAGCGGCGTGGGTACGCCCGCCTCGGCGAGGACGGTGGCCGACTCCTCGTCGCGGAGCACGAGCAGATCGGCGTGGGTGGCGACGGCGCGGGCGAGCCGGCGAGCCCGGGGCGTGGGGAGTCGACCGGCGCCGACGCCCACCATGCTCACGGTGATGCCGCGGGAGCGCGCGGCACGGGTGATTGCGAGGGTGCGGAGCAGCAGGCTGTGGGGACGGCGCCCGCTCGTGGGGTGCAGCGTCTTGAACACCGTGCCGCCGCCCACGACGAGGTGACGCCCGCGGCGGAGCCAGGCGGCCACGTTGGTGGCGCTCGGCACCATCGCGGTCACGCCGTGCTCGCGCTCGGTGGCAGCGGGGTCCTGGCTGGTGACGATCAGCGCGTCGGGGCCGAGCGCGTGGCAGAACGCGGCGAGCAGCGCCTCGTCACCGGGGTTGCGTTGGCCGAACGCGCCGGCGAGCAGGATCGGAGCCATGGGACACCTCCTCGTAGAGGGAGAGATGGCGGTCGGCGACCTCGGGCCAGGTGCGTCCCGCGGCGAGGGCGGTGGACCACCCGGCGAGGTCGGCGAGCTGGCGACGGTCGTGTGCGAGGGCGCGGAGCGCGTCGGCGAGGCGCGGCGGCTCGGTGGGCATCACCACCTCCGAGGGTGCGCCCATGAATCGGGCGAGGGGAGGTGAGAGCAGGACCGGGGTGCGGTGGGCGAGCGCGAGGGCGACCGACCCGCTCGCCGCGAACGGCCGCGGGTAGGGGTAGGCGGCCACGTCGGCGGCGTCGAACCACGGCCCGACGTGGGACTCGGGCACCCAGCCGGTGAAGCGGGCGTGGTGGCCGTGGCGGGCGACGAGCTCGTCGGCGTAGGGGTCGCGACCGGCGAGGCGAGGGTGCTCGCCGCCGGCGACGACCACCTGGGCGGCGTCGCCGGCCAGTTCGCCCGCCTCGAGGACCAACTCGAGACCCTTGTAGGGGGCGAGGAACCCGAAGCACAGGACGGTGAGCCGGTCGGGCTCGACACCGAGCAGCTGGCGGGCGGCGAGGCGGTCGGCCTGCTCACAGTGCTCCATGCCGTGGGGGATGACGATCGCGTCGGGTACCAGTTCGGCGAAGGGCGCCTCGTGCACGACGGTGGCGGCGGCGAGCCGGCCGACGATGTGGTGGAGCCCGGCGATGCCGGCCCGGGCCACCGGCGCGGGGACCCCGACCCGGTGCAGTTCGACGGTGCGACGGTCGATGGTGGCGGGGTCGAGCACCTGGTGGAGGGTGACGACCGGCCCCATTCCCGCCCGCCGGAGCCGGCGGAGCGCCACCGGCAAGGTGCTGAGGGCGGTGGGTCCGCCGTAGAGGAACATCTCGAACTGGAGGTGCACGACCGCGGCGCCGGTGGCCCTCGCGGCGGCGGTGGCGTCGAGCAGGGCCCGGGGACCGCGCTCGAACGCCCGGCTCACGGTGATGCCCGGTCGGTGGCTCGACGTGTGCTCGTCGTCGGGCCGATCGTGGCCATCGTCGTTGCGTTCGGCGATGACGTGGACCACCGCACCGCGGTCGGCGAGGGCGGTCGCGAGGTTGGCGGTGTAGGAGGCCACCCCGCTGTAGCCCTCGTGCACCGAGCCGGCGGTGGGGTAGGGGGCGACGAGGGTGACGTCAGGCCGCAATGCGTCGACCACCCGTGGCACGGTCGTGGCGACGGGGTGCGTCCGGTGGTGGCGGCGTGACGGGATCGATGGGCAGCACGTGGTGGTGCAGCCAGAGCCGGATCGCCGAGGCGAGCATCCGGCGGGCGTCGGCGGCGGCGTTGAGCTTCGACTCGGCCTGGTCGACCCACACGGTGGGCACCTCGACGATCTCATAGCCGAGCTCGCGGGCGACGACGAGGAGGTCGACGTCGAAGAGGAAGTCGCGGGAGGACATCAGCGGCAGCGCCCGCTCGAGCACGTCGCGGCGCACGACCTTGGCCCCGCACTGGGTGTCGGAGTAGGGGAGCCCGAACAGGGTGCGGATGCAGGTGGCGAACCCGGCGCTGGTGACGCGCCGCGCGAGGGGGCGGTTGCCGGGGGTGACCGAGGAGGGGTGACGGCGCGAGGCGATGGCCCCGTCGGCCGCGCCGGCCTGTTCGGTGAGGAGGGCGAGCTCGCTCGGTGGGGTCGCGCAGTCGGCGTCGACGAAGCCGACCCACTCGGCGTCACAGCGCCGGAACGCCTCCATCAGCACCCCACCCTTGCCGAGCTTCGGGAACTCGAACAGTTCGATGCGGGGGTCGTCGGCGGTGAGGTCGAGCACCACCTCGGCGGTGCGGTCGACGCAGCCGTCGAGGGCGACCTTGAACCGCACGTCGTCGCCGGTGAAGGCCTCGGAGTAGGCGCGCAGGGTGCGGACGATGCGCCGCTCCTCGTTGTGCGCGGGGATGACGAGGTCGAGGGTCACGGGGCTTCTCCAGGGAGCGGGGGTGCTGGGGGCTGGGCGAGTCGTGCGCCTCGACGGGGGAGCTACGTGGCCGATCCACCGCCGTCCTCGGAGCGTATGAGCCTCGTAACCAAAATGCAATATCTAGCGTGCTAACGGCAGATGAACCCTGGATTTCCAGGGCATTGCCGTCGATCTGTCCGACATCGAAACGACATCTTTCACGGCGAACCGGGTGCGTCGGGGTCTCGAGGACGGGTGCGGCCACCCTCCGCGGCAGGTCGGCGGCCCACAGCGGCGAGCGTGCTATCCACAGCTTGTGCCCAGCCTGTGGGACCTCCGTACCCAACATGTGCCCCCTTATGGTCCACAGGGATCTGCCCCTAGGCTGGAGGGAGCGGCGTGGAGCTCTCGAGCATCCGGGCCGAACCGTTGACAAGCGTGGAATTACAGTGGTGTAATCGTCGGACGCCGCAGACCCCACATCTTGTGGTGTGGGAACCGGAGGCGTGGGGGACACCACAACATCTCGTGTCGAGACCCCGGTCCCGACACACGTCGACCACCTCGCCGAGCACTGGGCTCGGCCGAACCTCGCGAGGAGCGCATCGCATGGCACTTGCCCCGGAGCAGACCGGCATCGGCATCCGCCGCTACTTCACCACCGAGGGCGTGCACCCCTACGACGAGGTCGAGTGGGAGCGTCGCGACAGCCGCATCACGAACTTCCAGGACGGCTCGGTCGCCTTCGAGCAGCTCGGCGTCGAGTTCCCCACCACGTGGTCGATCAACGCCACCAACATCGTCGCCCAGAAGTACTTCCGGGGCACTCCGGGCACCCCCGAGCGCGAGTCGTCGCTCAAGCAGGTCATCGACCGCGTCGTCGACACGATCACCCAGTGGGGCATCGAGGGCGGCTACTTCGTCGACGACCGCGAGGCCGAGATCTTCCGCGCCGAGCTCAAGCACCTCGTCGTCACCCAGAAGGCGGCGTTCAACTCGCCGGTCTGGTTCAACATCGGCGTGAAGGGCGTCCCCCAGCAGGCGTCGGCCTGCTTCATCCTCTCGGTCGACGACACGATGGACTCCATCCTCAACTGGTACGTCGAGGAGGGCACGATCTTCAAGGGCGGGTCGGGAGCCGGCATCAACCTCTCGAAGATCCGCTCCTCGAAGGAGTACCTGAAGGGCGGGGGCACCGCCTCGGGGCCGGTCAGCTTCATGCGTGGCGCCGACGCCTCGGCGGGCACCATCAAGTCGGGCGGCAAGACCCGCCGCGCCGCGAAGATGGTCATCCTCGACGTCTCCCACCCCGACATCGAGGAGTTCATCTGGGTCAAGGCCCGCGAGGAGCGCAAGATC